>JACQGS010000136.1 GCA_016199405.1 Chloroflexota bacterium
GAGCGGTACGAGCAGCACCATGCGTTGAAAATAACGGACGAAGCGCTCGGCACGGCGGCGCATCTCGCGGCGCGGTACGTGACCGAACGCTTTTTGCCGGACAAGGCGATTGATTTGATCGACGAAGCGTCCAGCCGCGTGCGGATGTATAAAGTTCTGAAATCGCCGGAATTTCAGCAAGCCGAGACGGAAATCAAGCAAGTTCAAAAAGATAAACAGACGGCAGTCGATTCCGAACAATTCGATTACGCGCAAGAATTGTTGCACAAAGAAACCGACCTGCGGCAGAAACTCGACCAAATGAAATTGCATTGGCTCGATCTGCCGGGCGCCGCGCCGCAAGTCACCGGCGAAGACATCGCGGAAGTCGTTTCGATGTGGACGGGCGTGCCGGTCACGCGCATTGCCGGCTCGGAGAGCGCGCGCTTGCTCAAGATGGAAGAGGAATTGCACAAGCGTATCGTCGGTCAGGACGAAGCGATCAGCGTGATTGCGAAGGCGGTGCGCCGCGCGCGCGCCGGTCTCAAAGACCCCAAGCGACCGATCGGTTCATTTATTTTCCTCGGACCGACCGGCGTTGGCAAAAGCGAACTCGCCAAGGCGCTCGCGGAATTCATGTTCGGAAGCGAAAAGGCGTTACTGCAATTGGACATGTCCGAGTTTATGGAGCGACACAACGTGTCGCGCTTGGTCGGCGCGCCCCCGGGCTACATCGGCTATGAAGAAGGCGGGCAGTTGACCGAGGCGATTCGCCGGCATCCGTATTCGGTGGTACTCCTCGATGAAATCGAAAAAGCGCATCCCGAAGTGTTCAACATGCTGTTGCAGATTTTGGAAGACGGGCATCTCGCGGACGCGAAAGGGCGCAAAGTTGATTTCAAGAATGTCATTTTGATTATGACGTCGAACATCGGCGCGAATTTGATCGAGCGCGATTCCGTTTTAGGTTTCGGCGGCAAACGCACGGAAGCCAAAACCGAAGAAGACGCGTACAGCCGGATGCGCGACAAATTGATGGAAGAACTCAAGCGGTTGTTCCGCCCGGAATTTTTGAATCGCTTGGACAATGTCGTCGTCTTTAAAGCGCTGACGCGAGAGGACATCAATCAAATCGTCGGGATTCAAATCCGCCAACTCAAGCCGCGCTTGGATGAGCACATGTTGACGCTCGAAGTGACGGATGCCGCGAAAGAAAAATTCGCGGAGCAAGGATTTGATCGCGCGCTCGGCGCGCGCCCGCTCCGCCGCGTGATTCAGCGCTTGCTCGAAGATCCCATTTCCGAAGGCGTGCTCTCCGGCGAGTTCAAGCCGGAAAGTACGGTGATCGCGGATGTGATCGAGGGCGAAGTGAAACTGCATCCGAAAGATTCGCCGGCGAATGGCAAGGACGAGGGCGGCGAGCTAGTGCTGGAGCCGGTGTTGACGCCGGCGTGAATGCCAGTCAGCAGTGATCAGTAAACAGTAATCAGACAGAATGCGGTGGAGACGTCGTGTATTTTGAAATCGTTGGTGATATCACGAACGTCGAAACGATTGCGATTGACCGCTCGATTCGTGAGATTGGACGGTTGCGTAAGTAGTACGGGAGAGGACGCTGGCGTAAGTTGAAAGGGGTCGCGCTGGTTCGACTTGAGAATGGCAGGCTAGTTCGAGCAGAGGTGCATTGGTATGAAGCGCACGGCATCGGCAGGAAACGGATCAAGATTAAAAAGTACTTGGAAGCGCCCTAGTCGCGGCAAACGCTTTGTGGTTTGCGTTCGAAATAAGGGCGCCGAAGACCTTGTCCTCCACAAAATTTACCTCGTGTTGCCCGACCCCATCGCGGCTTTGGATGATTACCTCCGCATTGTGGATGAATCTGGAGAGGATTATCTATACCCAGCCAATTACTTTATCGCGATTCAGTTACCCATGCCGGTAAAACGCGCCTTGCGCGCGGTACCTGCCTGAGAACTCACAGCAAAAGCGGATATCAAGATGAGAACGCGGTGATGAGCCGCGTTTTTTCTGTTCTCGCGGTTGACGTGACACGCGAGAACCGTGTAAGATGCCGACGTGAAAAATATGCAACCGATCATCATTGTTGAAAACTTGACCAAACGTTATCGCAACGCGAGCGCGAACGCGGTGGACGACATTTCGTTCAGCGTCGCGCCCGGCGAATTTTTTTGTCTGCTTGGTCCCAACGGCGCGGGCAAAACGACGACCATTTCGATTCTCACGACGACGCTCGCGCCCACCGCCGGCAGCGCGATGCTCGCGGGGTACGATGCGGTGAAAAGCGCGAGCGCGGTTCGGCGCAACATCGGAATTATTTTTCAAAAGCCGAGTCTGGATATGAATCTCACGGCGGAAGAAAACATCCGCTTTCACGCCGTGCTGTATGGATTGTATCCCTTTTTGCCGGCGTATGCGCTGATGCCGCGGGCTTATCGCGCGCGCGTGCACGATCTCGCCGCGATTTTGGGAATCGAAAAAGAAATTTTCAATCCGATCAAAACGTTTTCACAAGGCATGAAACGCAAACTGGAAATCATTCGCAGTCTCATTCATCAACCGAAAATTCTTTTTCTCGACGAGCCGACGCTGGGGCTTGATCCGATCAGCCGCCGCAATTTGTGGCAATACATTCGCACCATTCGCGCCGAGACGGGCACGACCGTCTTTTTGACGACGCATTATCTCGACGAGACGGAAGACGCGGACAATATCTGCATCATCAACAATGGCAAGATCGTGACGTATGGGTCGCCCGCGCACGTAAAAGCCGATTTGGTTCAAGAGTATCTGCTGCTCGACGCGGGCAATCGCGAGACATTGCGCGAAGAATTGAGTCGCTTGGAATTGCCTTTCGTGGAAACGCCGCAATTCAAAGTGAATTTGAACGGTCGCACGACGCAGGCGATCATCCAAGCGATCGCGACGCCGCTCACCGTTTTGCAGACGCATTCGCCGACGATGGAGGATGCGTATTTGGAAATTCTGGGAAAGGAAAAAGCGTGAAAGAATTCAACGCCGTCATCACGATCGCGTATCGCGATTTGATGAAACTGTTGCGCGACCGCACGCGCTTGATTACGTCACTCATCTTTCCATTCATCTTCATCGGCATTCTGGGCGGCAGTTTGCAAGCCGGCTTGGGCGCAAGCGTCGGCATCAATCTCCTGACCTTTACCTTCACCGGGGTGCTCGCCCAGACGCTCTTTATGTCGGCGTCGCAGGGCGTGATTTCGCTGATTGACGACCGCGAGAACGATTTCAGCCAGGAAATTTTCGTCGCGCCGATTTCGCGTTATACGATTGTGTTCGGAAAAATTTTGGGTGAGACGCTGGTCGCGCTGGTGCAGGGGCTGGGCATTCTCGTCTTTGGGTTGGTGCTGGGCATCCAATTTTCACTTGAACTTTTCGTGGCGATGGCGCCCATCGTGGTGATTGTGTGCTTGTTTGGCGGCGCATTCGGCGTTGTAATTCTCGCGAATTTGGGGACGCGGCGCGCGGCGGATCAGATTTTCAATTTCATTATGCTGCCGCAATATTTTCTCGCCGGCGTGTTCAATCCGATTCAAAACTTGCCGTGGTATCTCGATATTCTTTCCAAACTGTCGCCGCTGCGCTATGCCGTGGACTTGGCGCGCGGCGTGTTTTACGCCGGTAGCCCGGATTATCGCGTCGTGCTCGCCTCGCCGCTCGTCAATCTCGCCATCATCGCGGCGGAATTTGCCGGGTTTTTGATTTTCGGAACCGTGCTTTTCGTGCGGCGCGAGCGGAATCGCTGAAATTTTTCGTCCACAAAAGACAAGTGAAAAAATCCGCGCTGATAGTTTCAAGTTGCTGCGCTAGGACAAATGTTGTGTTGACGCGTCCTCACTCTCCAAGTATAATGCACACCAAGTAATTCAGGCAGACCGCATGGCGCTTAAAGGCAATCTCCGCGACGTTGGTCTCAACCAACTCCTCAATCTCATTCACCTCGCCCGCAAAACCGGCGCACTCTCCGTCCAAAACGATAACGGCGGCGGCAACGCGCGTCTTTATTTCCGCGAGGGCAAGCTCATTTACGCCGCGCTCGACGGACAAGAAACGCGTTTGACCGATATGATGGTCAAGATCGGCAAACTCAACCCCGATCAGGTCGCCGCGATCCGCCAGCGCGCCCAAGTGGATACGGATAAGGCGCTGGGGCTGGCGATGATTCAGACCGGTATCCTCACGCAAGCCGACATCGTCCAAGGCGTCAAGAATTATTTGCTGGAAACCGTGTACCAATTGCTCACGTGGGCGGGCGGCGTTTTTATTTTTGAACCCAACCACGCGCCCGCGGAAGAACGCATCACGGTCCCGATCAATCTCGATCACCTCATCATCGAAGGTGGACGGCGCGTGCGGGAATTTGAAAAACTGCGCGAGGAATTGCCGGATCTCGACGTGCCGTTAAAATTTACGGAACGCCAAGACGCCAACTTGCGTAACATCAACCTCAGCGTCGATCAATGGAAAATTATTTCGTTTATCAACTCGCGCAATACCATTCGCCAGATCGCCAGTTATCTCAAGGTGGACGAATTTCAAATTCGCCGCATCGTCAATGGATTGCAGCAAGCGGGCCTCGTCGAACTGGGCACGACGCCGCGGGTGCCGGTGCCGGTGACCGTTGGAACGGCTTATCCATCGCCGTCAGCGCCGAATGTGGGACGCGGGGTGCTGTTGCGCGTAATGGATCGTCTGCGCGGGCTTTAACGGGTTAGAGGGGAAATGCAAACTGTCAAAATGGTCGTGACCGGTCCGTTCAACGCCGGCAAAACATCCTTCATCGGCGCGGTGAGCGAAATTCCGGTCGTGCGCACGGAGCGCAAAATCAGCGACGATACGCGCGCGGTCAAAGATTCCACGACCGTTGCGATGGATTTTGGGCGCATCACGGTCGATCAGGATTTGGTCCTCTACCTCTTTGGCACGCCCGGGCAAAAACGCTTTGATTTCATGTGGGAAATTTTGTCGGAAGGGATGCTGGGCTTTGTCGTGCTTGTCGACAGTGCACGCCCCGAGACCTTTCGCGAAGCACGCTCGATCTTGGACACCTTTCGCGGCTACAGCAACACGCCGTTCATCGTCGCCGCGAACAAACAGGACGACGAAGACGCGTGGCCCCCCGACGATTTGAGAATCGCCATGAGTCTGGATGAAAATGTCCGCGTGCTGCCGTGCGTTTCCGGCGACAAGAATAGCGTCAAGAGCATTCTGGTCCAACTCTTGGAAGTCATTTTGGAATACTTGCCGGAAGAATCCGCGGCGAAATCGATAAAGTGAAGGAGACGCAATGCCGGACGATCGAATGATGCCAAACGACGCGCTGCGTCTGCTCTTCCTGGCGATTGAAGAGGTGATGGGCGGGGACGGCATGAAAGCGGTGCTGCACGGCGGAAAACTGGATCGCTACATTGGAAATTATCCGCCCAAGAATTTGGATTTCGGCGTCAAGTTCAGCGAGTACGGCGGCGCGGAACAAGCCGTCGAAGATTTTTACGGACCGCGCGGCGCGAAAGCGATGTTGCAACGCGTCGGACGCGCGACGTTCAATTATGGAATTAAAGAACAATCGGCGGTCTTGGGGCTAGCCGGGCAAGCGCTGAAAGCCATGCCTTTGCCGCTGACCGCGAAAATGAAATTGCTCTTGGAGCAAGTCGCGGCCGCGGCAAACAAATCGATCAATCAGCCGACGCGGTTAGAAGAAGACGCCGAAGGGTTTTGGTTCATCGTGGATCATTGCATTTGTATCTATCGCCCCAAACATGCCGCGCCGTGCTGTCACGTCACCGTCGGCGCGCTGACCGAGAGCATGAGGTGGCTGACCGATAAGCATTTCACCGTTCAAGAGGTGGAATGCATGAACACCGGCGCGGCGGCATGCAAATATCGGATTCCCAAAACGCCGAGTGAATAATAGACACAGTCCATCATAGATTTGAAGGGGCAGGCGTTCTCTAACGCCGCTTTTCGGGCGAAAACGCGCTAGAGAGCGCTCCCCCTTTATGAAATTGTGATGGACTGGGGCTGATTACTTGGGCAAGAACAGCCGCTTGAACTGCTCGAACGTCATATACCGGCTGACGCCAGCGCGCAGCGTGCGCGCGTTGAATCGCGTGGCTTGCTTCATTTTTTCGATCTGGCGCGCTTGCGGTTCGGTGCAGACCACGCTGATGTTGCCGGCAACGAATTTGCCGCGGTCGTCCCACAATTCGACGCTGATCGTAGACATAGTTATCCCCCATCCCACTTGTGCCGCTGGTCCACCATATACGAACTGCCGGGCCACAGTTTGAGATAATTCAACACCTCGCGCGCCAATTCCTGAATGTGGAGCGGATGCTCGAGTGGGCGATGGTCGTTCGTCACGATTGCGATCTTGACTGCCGCGAGCAATTGGCGATAGGGATTGCCGCGCCGGTCCATACCGTCAATATAACGGCGCTGGCGCGCTTCTTCACTGTAATATTCCGGGATGGCGGCGTCAAATCGCTTGATGATTTCTTGCGCGAGCTGCGGCGCGCGCGCGGATCGCGTCACCACCACGAAATTATCGGCGCGGATGTGTCCCACGCAGTCATCCTTCTCCCCGCTTTCGGTCACTACGTCCATAATGGTTTTGGCGAGCAAGTGAATCACCCCATCTCCCATCGCCCAACCGTACTCCTCGTTATATTCATGCAAGCCCGCGAGTTCAATGTGCATTACGGCAACGGGCTCGCCTTTTTCCAGCCGCGTCCGCATCACCTCTTCGATGAGCGGTCCGCCGGGGAGATTACGTTCCATTCTTTCTGATTTGCCGGCCAAGAGTTTTTCAGAATCTGGCGCGGTACTGAGTTTGTGTGTTGTCATGGTATCACCAATAGTTGTCCGACCCGGATGTTGTAATCCCCGAGCCGATTCGTCTGCATAATCGCTTCAATCGTCGTGCCGTACCGCCGCGCGAGCGCGTACAACGTGTCGCCCAGCCGAACGATGTGGGTTGTTTTTGGCGGCTGAAGTGACGGGACTGGCGTTGGCGGAATCGGCGTGTGGGTCGGCGGAACCGACGTTGCCGGCGGAAGGGCTGGAACCGGTGTTGGCGGAAAAAGAATTGGCGTCGGCGATGCTGAAAGCACTTTTAGTGTCGGAATTTCAATCGGCGTCGCGGTGGGCGCGGGCGCATTATTATTCGTGCTCGGCGCGAGACTCGCCGGCAATTGTTTCGCGGCGATAATTTCCGGCGGCGCGGACACGCTGTACAGTGAAAGGTCCAGCGCGAGCGTCCCTTTGCCGTCGTTGTCGTTGATGCTGATGGAATTGACGACGACGCCTTTTTCCGCGAATTCCTTCAGCCCGGCGACAAATTCCACCAACTTGCGGGTCGGACCCGTGACCTGCGCGCGCAGATTCGTCACTTTGAAAGCACTTTCAGTGTGCGCGTCGATCTTTGGCGCGGGTACGGAACCCGGCGCGCTTTTCGCCGCCGCCGTCGCGGTCGGCAACGCCGGCGCGCGCGTTACCGTCGCGGTGGCGTTGCCGGCCGGCGCGGGCGAATTCTGCGGCGCGGCGGTGCGCGTCGGCGCCGGAATGAGCGTCGGCGTGGCGGTCGCCGCGGGCGTTGGTTGCATCGCTTGCGTTTGCAAGTCGGCAATCGTCACGCCGCGCGCGTTGGCGTACTGATAGAGCGCGTCCAGAAATTGCGTCGCCTGCGCGTCCGAGAGAAAGACGTTGAGCGATGCCGCCAGCGTCGCGTTCGCGCGGGCGAGGCGCGCGCGCAAATTCTCCAGCGGCTCTTCGCCCACTTTGCGCGAATCGGCGAGTAGTTTGCGTGCCTCCGCGAGTTCCGCGGACGATTTGTCCCGCGCGGCCAGCGCGGGGCTGAGCGATCCCGCGAAGAAAAACAGATAGCCCAACAGGCAGACCACCATCAATGTGGTTGCTAGCAATGTCGCGCGATTCTCTTGGATGGTTTCGCGAATTCTGCCCAATCTCATGGCGCCGCCTTTGGTTCGACGATGATCACAAACCGGACCGGCATAAACCCCGGCGCGCTGTATTCCATCTCGCCCGCGCCGGGCGGGATGATCGGGCGCAATAATCCCGGCGCGCGGCTCGAATGATTCAGCGCCGCTTTGCTTGGCGTCGCAGTCGGCGTGAGCGTGCGCGTCGGGATGGGCGTGGGCGTCGGCACCATTTCCTCCGCGACGAGGCGATACGTTTTATCGCCGCCAAACAAACCGCGATTCGAAATCGTCACAACGACCATCGCGTCGCCGCCGGTGTTTTGGAAAACGATTTCGGAACTCAGCGCGCCGAGTCGAACATCATCGTTGGTGTAATTGCTTCCGTTGAATTGTACATTCATCAGCGTGTCCACACCCGGCGCAAGGTCCATTGTGTAGACGCGATAATAACGCCCGGCTTTCGCCAAAAACGTGACCGCGTCCACGTCGCCATCCGGATAAAAGTTGTGCGGCTGCGATTGACCGAGCGCGATGGGACGCGGCGCGTCGTCGGGTTCGTACGCGTCGCGCAAATCGGGAGTGTTCGTCGGCGTCGCGGTGGGCGGCGGCGTGTTGGTCGGCGGCGGATTCGTCGGCGCGACATAGGGCGTTGATGTGCTCGTGGGGATCGGCGTGTAAGTTGGAATGAAGAGGATGGTGGGCGTCTTCGTGGGCACATTCGTCGGCGTCGCGGTGGGCGTCGGCAGGACTTGCATCGATTGCACGACGACGCGCGAAAATTGTCCAGATTGTTCGAGCGCGCGCGCGTAGGCGATGACATTTTCTTCTTGCTGCGCGCGACCCGCAATGGAAATGCCGCCGCTCGTTTGCGCGAGCGCCGTCAGCGCGATGGAATTGATGTCATAGTTGCCGATTGCCGCCATCAGCTTCGCCCAATCCGGGCGCGGCGCGGCGAGCGTCGGATAAATTTTCGCGATTTGCGCGTTCTTTGCCTGCGTCTGCGCGAGCGGCGTGAGAATCGCGGCGACTTGGGGCGCGGGTGGGGGGAGTGAGAATTGCGCCACGCGGAGCGCGCTCAAATCGGCGTCCATCCGCGCGGCGTCGTCGCGAATAACATTCGTCGCAACCGCGAGCGGGATGAAAAAGACGAGCATCGCGAACACGACGAGCCACCGCGCGATGATCGTGCGCGAGGGACTGGGCGCGATCATCGGATCGGGTAAGTCGGTTGGCAGTTGTGCGTTTTCACGCGGTTTGGTTTTAGTAGCCATACTCTATATCCTCAAATGCTGCTTAGAGACTTGACGCTACCCAGACTTCCGAAGTCTCGGAGACTTCGGAAGTCTGCCGCCTTTGCATACGCCCCAAATGTCATTGCGAGCGTTCTTTGCGAAGCAATCCCCAAATTCCAAGAACGATGGCCGCCGCCCCAAAGTGTGGCTTGGGGATTGCTTCGGGCAAACCCCGCCCTCGCAATGACGCGCGAAGATTTTCGCGCTTTTCGTGTCTTTCGCGCCTTTCAGAACATCAGCGCCACCATCGCGCCCAAACACAGAAACGGCGCGTACGGCATTTCACTTTTAAGCGTCCAACGTTCGCCCGCCGTTGTTTGCCATTTGGATTGCGCGAGCAATACCACCGTCACGCTGCCGCCGGCGAGCACCGCGACAAGCAGCGGAAAGAGCGCGAGCGGAAAACCGAAAATCATTCCGATCAGCGCGGCGAGTTTTACGTCGCCGCCGCCGAGCGTGCCGGGGCGCAAGAATGCCGCCAGCGCGAAAATCGCAAATCCAAACGCGCCGCCGAGAATCGCAAGGGCGCCGACGCGCGGCGAAGCCAGAAAATTTGCGGCGAGCGCGGCGGCCATCGCCGGCAGCACGAGCGCGTTGGGCACGCGGCGCGATCTCAGGTCAATGAATGCGAGCAGAATGAAAAACGCTAGAAGCAGAATCGTCATCGCGCTCCTCCGAAAATAAACCAACCGGACCGGGTGGCAGCCCAGCCGTGCTGGGCGTTTCCGAGACGGGCAACGCGGCTGCCCTGCTACCCATTTTCATCCCCCTGCTGGTGCGCCGTTCGGCGAATGTCCAACTGCCTTGAACCGGCTCGCCACATCCGCCGCGCTCTTTGCCAAATCCTCAACCTTGATCTCTGCCAGACCTTTGCCCAGCGCCTCGAGCGCGGCGAGCGTGGTGTCTTCGACCTCGAACAAACTCGCCAGATCACCGAGCAGACCGCCATCCCCTTCTTCCGGCTGATCGCCTTCGGAATGCTCCGGTTCGTCTTCGGTCGCTTCGTCCGCTTCCCCTTCGCCCAACGGTTTGGCAGAAAGCGGCGGCAGTTCCATTGGCGTTTGCGCTTGCTGTTCCGCGAGAATCTCATCCACGATGGCTTGCGTTTCGCTGGCCGGGGCGAGTTGCGTCAATTCCGCGAGCGCCAGTTCTGCCGGCGATTGGCGCCGGCGCAAGAATGGAGCGACGGTGATGCCAAGCGCGCCCAAGAGCGGAGCGACCGCAAGAAAAATTGCCAAGAGAAACGCCGGTTGCTTGACCAGCAGCGGCATCACCGACGATTCGGACGCCGGCAGTTTCAGCACTTCTGCCAGCGCGGCAAGATGTTGGCGCGTTTTGGGATCTTTGGTTTCGTGCTGCATCGCCGCGAGCAGTTCCGTCAAATACGCGCGGTCCACGCCGGCGAGTTCCTTTTGCGCCATCGCCGTGTCCGAGGTGATCCAGTATTTATCGGCGAGCCACGTCAGGTACATCCGCTCGTACGCGGGCGTGCTCTGCCACGCGCGCGGCGGCGCTTGATTCGCCGACCATGCCGACCAGCCCATCAGCGCCAGCCCGAAGAGAAACACGGCGAACAGCGCGAGCGTGAACACGCGGCGACGCGAACGTTTCGGACGAATCGCGCCGAAGGGTTGGTTTAGATCGAGCGTGTGAGTTGCGATTGCCATATTGACCTTTCGCGTCTTTCGCGTGTTTTCGCGCCTTTCGTGTCTTTTACAATACCATCCGCGCGAGTGACGGCACGAACAGAAAGCACAGCCCCGACAGGAACAACAGAATCGCCAGATAGAACGCTATCTTCAAAAAGTGCGCGCCCTCGCTCGCGACAATCGCGAAGGCGTTCGCGAACGCGAGCAAGAGAATCATCGAGACGGTCATCGTCTCCAGAAATTGGATCTGCGGCGTGTTGAACGAAAACATCTTGTCCAGTCCCAGCGTGTTGAACGCATCCGCGCCGTTGCCGCCCAAACCGGACAATGCCGCGTTCAGCTTAATCGCGAACTGGCCCATAATGCCGAGCAGAAAAACCATCAGCCCGCTCAAAATCGTGTGCATCGTCAGGATGAGCCAAGAGAATGTCGCCGCAATCCCGCGCCGCTGCGCGCGCAGCATCGCCGTGCGCATCGCAAAGGCGCTGGTCAGGTTGCCGGCTTTTTCCGGGTCGCCGCCCAAATTGACTGCTTCGTAAAAAATGCCGGTGGCTTGTTGCGCCAATTTGCTGCCGGTCTCGAAGCCAAATGTATTCCAGGACAAACCGGGTCGGCTGAGCGAGCGCAAGCGCAGAATGAGCATGCGAATGTCTTGTTGCAGATTCGGGAACGAATCAATCTTCATCGTGTAAAGCGCTTCACCCAGCGTCGTGCCGCGCGACGTCGCGGTGCCGCCGACGGAGCGCAGAAACGAGCTAATTTCGGTGTCTTTGGCATTCGTGGTGGCGTCAAAGCGTGAGCAGACGATTCCGAGCGGCAGTAACACGAGTCCCACCACGATCATCGCCCAGCCCTTGTCCACGCCGAAAAGCATCAGCCCCAACACCGCCGCCGGCAAAACCGGCAACAGGATCAGCAGGATCTGGCGGCTCAAGCGTTGATCCTTTGACCCTGCGCCCAGCGGCACGCTGTTGGTCTCCGCCGGCGCGGCGCGCATTAAAATCCACGCCACGCCAAACGCCGCGAGGACGCCGACGAACATCATCATGAACATCGTCGTCGCGCCCAAGTTGTAGATCATCGTCGAGACCATATTGATGACGACGATGAGCGCGACCGAGACAGTCACGGAGGTGTAGGCGTCGTTCCACTTTTTCAAACTTTCCAGTTTGCGCAAATAGTCGTTGCTGTAATGCTCGCCCTGCACGTCGGATTCGCGCGCGAGAAAGCCGGCGAGCGGCTCGCCGGAGCGCAACGCGTCGGAGAGACGGAGCAAAAAATTCTTGGTCTCTTCGGATTGGGTTTGTTCGCCCACCAAGCGCACCGCGTCCGGATAGTTGTAGCGCAATTTCTCCGCGAGCTCGTGAATGCTTTGGAAGAATTTCGCGGTCGGGCTGGGCAAGGCGCGCGCGAGTTGAAAGACGCGCGCGCGCGATAGCCCGGCGGCGGCGGTCGCCGACATATAGGTCAACTGATAAAAGAGATCGAAACTGGAGATCTCTTCAAAATAGTCCCTGGCGCTGCGCTTCTGCCAGGACGGAGAAGACGTCATAGAAATTCCTCAACTTTTTGTCCATGTGCAAACGCTGGAGAATCTTGGCGCGCCGTTTCAATTCCGTGTAGATCACTTTTTTCTTGAACGGCGGAATGCCGCGTTTCAGCGCGATTTTTTCCTCCAGCAGGTAACTGTTCATATAGCCCGGAAAATCAAAGGTGTCCGTCGCCGGATTCCAGCGAAAGACTTCGATGAACGAAAAACTTTCGCTCGTCGGGTCGTAGCCGACGATTTCGTTGATGCTCATCACGCGGCGCGCCATCCCGCGCCCGGCGATTTTCACCGCCGCCTGAATCAGCACGACGTCCAAACTGTCCACGTACGTCTTGGGAATGTTGATCGGGTTGCCGGTGAGACGCTGAATCATTTTCTCCACCGACGCGGCGTGGAACGTGGACATCACGCCGTGCCCGGTCTGCATCGCTTGAAACGCGATCGCGCCTTCTTCGCCGCGGATCTCGCCGACGATGATACGGTCGGGGCGCTGGCGCAGCGCCGCCTTGAGCAGATCGAACATCCCCACCTCCGCGCCGGTGTTCTCTTTGCTCGAACCGCGCGTGGTCTCGCGAATCCAATTCTTGTGCGGCACCTGCAGTTCCGGCGTGTCTTCGATGCTGACGATTTTCTTGTCC
Organism: Chloroflexota bacterium; assembly: GCA_016199405.1. Classification (GTDB taxonomy): domain Bacteria; phylum Chloroflexota; class Anaerolineae; order UBA4142; family UBA4142; genus JACQGS01. Next base: position 13,099 of record JACQGS010000136.1, read on the forward strand.
GCCTTGATGAACGTGGTGATCGCGTTCATCGTCGTCGTCTTGCCGGAGGCCGTCGCGCCGACGACGAACATATTCATGCCTTCTTCCAGCACAAACGACAAATACGCCGCCATCATATAATCCAGCGTGCCGAATTCGACGAGTTCCATCACGCTCGTCGGAATTTCGTTGAACTTGCGGATCGTAAAGTTGCTGCCGCGCTTGGACACGTCCGTGCCGTAAACGATGTTGATGCGCGAGCCGTCGGGCAGGATCGCGTCCACGATCGGATTGCGGACGGTGACCGGGCGCTTGATCCACTCGCCCATCCAGATGACAAACTGGTCCAGTTCGTCTTCGGTGTCGAAATAAATCGCGGCTTGGATGCTCTTGAAAATCTTGTGCTCGATAAAGACGTATCCGACGCCGGAGCAACTAATGTCTTCGATGTACGGGTCCACCAACAGCGGCGACAGCAAGCCAAAGCCAACTTTTTCGCGGACGAGAAAATACTGGATTGCCTCCATCTCGCGCGGCTGGACCTGAATCTTGCTCGTGTCGCCATTGAGACTGACGCTCGCCTCAATGGCTTTGAGGAGCGCGGCTTTTTTTTCCTCGTCCGTTTCCGCGCCGCCGATCTCTTTGACCCAGCCCAGCAGTTTCGTTTCCATCTTGGGCATCACGGCGTCGAGATTCACCATCAGATGCGGCTCAATGGGAATGTACTTGTCGCGTTCGCCCTTGTCGTCGGGATAGATGTGAATGAACAGTCCGCCTTCCACCGGGTAAATCAGATTGCGGTGTTCCATGTCGCTCATATCGCGCGAGAGTTTGGGGTAATATTCCGGCACGCCAATCTGGTCCATCGGCAGCGCGTGCAGATAATCACCGAGATGCGGATGCTGTTCGACCGCTTCCTTGAGCGGTGGGGGCAGCGTCCGGTTCAGAGTACACTTTTTGCCGTGGTCGCATTCCAGCGCGTCGCCGAACTCGAAAGGCAGTTTGAGCAAAGACGTCATTTTCCTTTATCCCTTGGCTTTGTTGATCGGAATCACGCGGATGCCCCAGCCCGGCTCGATTTCAAAACTGACGATGTTGCCGGTCGTCTGCTCCGCGCCGCGCACTTTGGTCACTTCGAGTGTTTTCACCAGTTTATTGCCGACCTCTTCCGTCCGCAGTTGCAGATGCGCGTCGCAGAGCGAACGGAGGCGGGTCAAGAGTTCGCGCGTCAAGCCGTGCGAATGGATGATGATCAGCACCGTCGTGCTGCCGCCCGCGCACAGCCGCTTGCTGTCTTCGAAAAATCCCAGCACCTCTTTATCGGACGATTCCGGAATGGACGACGTGAGCGAATCAATATAGATCATATCGCGCCCTTTTTCTTTCTTCATCGCTTGGGTGATGGTCAGCGTCGCGCCTTTGCCGAGCCGTGACGTTTCAATGGGGTAGACGTGCACATTGCCGAGCAGCAAATGGTCAAGCACGTCCAGATTCAAACTCCGCATCTGCTTCACGAGACTCTTGACCGTGTTCTCGCTGGTAAAGAGCGTGACCTTGTAGCCCTCTTTGAGCGAGCCATACAACATTTGCTGCGACAGCACCGATTTGCCCGCGCCGGAATCGCCTTCGATGAGCGTGAGCGAGCCGAACGGCACGCCGCCGCCCATTTTGTTGTCGAGGTCGGCGTTGCCGGTCGAGATCATCCGCGTCTGCTTATCTTCTTCGCTGATGAGCAGCGGCTTGAGCTTGGTGATCAGTTCGACCGGTCCGAACGGCTTGATCAGAAAATCGTCCACGTTGGATTTGGGACCGATTTCCAAATTCTCCAACTGATTCTCGTCCGCGATCATCAAGACGCGCTGATGGTTGGTCGCCGGATCTTTGCGGAGCATTTTGGCAAAATCGTTTCCCTTCATCGTGGGGAGTTTGTAATCCACCATCACGAGGTCGGGTTGCTCGCGCCGCGCCATCCGCAAGCCCTCTTGCCCGTCGGTCGCGTGCAAAACGCCGTACCCTTCTTCTTGCAGTGGGTAGCGAATCAATTCGACGAGTTGCGCGTCGGGTTCAACGATGAGGATTTTTTTTATCTTGGTTGGCATTGCGAAAACCTTTAGGACATTAGAGGGCGTAGAGGGCAGAGAGGGCATAGACGGCTAGAGGGCTCTGCCTTCTGTGCCTTCTGTGCCTTCTCTGCCTTCTGTGCCTTCTCCCGCCTTCTGTACCTTCTCATGCCTTCTTATGCCATCTCATACCTTCCCATCACGCCGCCGCGACTTTGGCATCGGGGCGATTCTTGATCATGCGCACCAGCTCTTCAATTTCATTTCCCGCCCGCAATAAAAACGCGTTCGCGCCGGCGGGTAGAAATTTTCGATCCAGATACGGCGTGGGGCTGACGCCGATAATGAATGCTTGCGGCTTGCGCGCCCGAATTCTCGCGACGCCGGTCACGCCATCCATTTTGTGCCCAAAGTTGTTGTAGACGACAAAAACATCGTACTGCATGGACGAATTCAACACATCCTCGACATAGGCAAATCCAGTTACCGCAGCATTGAGCCGGCTGGTGAGCGCTCTGACGAGCACCTCGCGCGTCGGTTCGTGCATGTGCGCGATGCCAATCTTGACTACTTTCTCTCGCTTGTCGGACAACCCGGCGACCCATAGGATCGCTTTGACGCGTTGGATGAGGTCTTTGGCGCGAAACGGCTTGGTCATGACCTCCAACGCGCCGTCGTCCATCGTTGTCACTTGTTCATTGACGCGTTCCGCCACCAGTCTCGGTTGGGCGCGCAAGCGTTCGACGTTTCCCATGCCGGTGACGATCAGGATTGCGATCTTCGCGGTTTCCGGATTGTCCCTGAGGATCCGACAAACCTCGTGCCCATCCAGATCGGGCATGAGAATGTCGAGAACGATGAGGTCGGGTTTGAACTCTGCGACTAGGCGCAATGCCTCAAAACCGTCGTAGGCGACTTCTGTCTCATAACCCTCGCGTTTTAGAACGGTCGCAATGATCGTCGCGATCGGTCGGTCATCATCTACACACAAAACTCGTATCTTGCGCATCGCTCTCCCTACGCTCCCCCTTGCGCGGCAAGTTTGAACTCGCAGATTTCCGAAATCTCCGAGATTTCGGAAATCTCACGCGGCATCAAATAGATAAACGCTATGCTTTCCCATTTGCTTTGCTTGAGCCAACGCCTGCGCGGCTTGCTCGATTAACAGATCGGCGTCGAAATCTGAAATCACATCCATGATCGCGCCGACGCTGGCGATGCCGGCGCTCACGCCGATTTCTAGAATGCCGCCATTGGGCAACAACCAACCGCCTATGCTCATCTTCGCTTGGATCCGCTCGAAAACATTGGCGGCATCCTGCGCGCGCGCGCCCGGCAAGATCAAGAGAATCGCGTCGTCGTTCCAGCGCCCCGCCCAATCATAAGGACGTCTGAAAAAATCCACGACCCCCGCCGTCAATTGCAGGATCGAATCAAACGTGGCGCGTCCTTGCTGTGCGCTGATATTTTCTCGGTCGTCAATGCCGAGCAAAAGCAGACTGAGCGGCGTCTTTTGCCGGAGCGCGCGGTCCAACTCGGCGTGCAGATGAACGTAGATCGCGCGGCGGTTGAATAAGCCGGTCAAACCATCGTACATTGCCATATTGAGAATACTTTCAGTACTTTCAGCGCTCCCCGGCGTCCCACTTTCCAATTTCAAAGCCACTGCGTCTTCTTTGGTCATCATTTGAGAATCAATCACGACGCCCTCCAACGCTGAAAGTGCTTTCAGCAATTGCGCGGTCCGCAAAGACTTTCGCGCCTTTCGCGCCTTTCGCATCTTGCGCGTCTTTCGTGCCTTTCGCGTCTAGCAGTCTGTCGGAGAACCCTTGTAGCATAGCGCCTTGTGCGCGTTTTTGAGGACGCCCACGAGGGGCTAAGCTACCTCTCCGACAAACTGCTAGTGCGTAAAGATCGTCGCTGCCGTAATCCCATTCGGC
>JACQGS010000012.1 GCA_016199405.1 Chloroflexota bacterium
AGTGTGTACGATGTCGTTGGACACGACAAGTAGAGACTGGAGATTGGAGGCGAGCGAGTAATGCGAATTCGTTTGAGAACGCACGGGAGAATTACAATTCCGATTTCGATTCGGCGTGAGTTGGGAATCAAACAGGGAACGCGGATTCGTTTTGAGACTGATGAAAATGCGCGTTGATGGATTTGAAACGGCAAGAGAGGGAAGGATAAGTTTTTCGGACGCGCATGAGATGACAAGTTCCTTGCTCGACCGCTTCCTTCCCCACTACCACATCCATGAACTCCACTCCATCACCATCCACGCGCCCGCCTCGCGCTCCTTTCGCGCACTGCACGAACTCACGGCGCGCGAAATCTGGCTCACGCGCCCGCTCTTTTTTCTGCGCTCGCTGCCCGCCCGACTGAAAGGCAAGCGCGGCTTTGCGCGTTTTGACGACGCGCCTTTGCTCACGCAAATCGCGCGCGAGAATTTTGTTTTGCTTGGCGAAGAAGCAGACCGCGAGCTGGTACTGGGGACGATTGGAAAATTTTGGCAGAGCGCGGGCGGAATGCAGCGCTTTCGCAACGCGGAGGAATTCGTCGCGTTCAACACGCCGGGGTTCGCCAAAGCCACGATGAATTTTCACGTTAGCGAAGCCGGCGGCGTGACGCGGCTGACGACCGAGACGCGCATTGTTTGCACCGATGCGGAGGCGCGGAAAAAATTTGCGCGGTATTGGCGGCTGATTTATCCGGGCAGCGCGCTGATTCGCGTCATTTGGTTGAGGGCGATCAGAAAAAGAGCAGAGCAGACGCAGGAATAAATCTAGCCCGCACGGATGCAATAACCATTATCGGAACAAACAAAAACCTGAATGGGACACAGATGAACGCTGATAAACGCTGATTTTTTTGGTTATTAATCTGTGTTAATCTGTGTTTATCAGTGTCCAATATTATTTCCGAAAGTCTTACGATTATTCCACCAGCACTTGCTCTAACACCCTCTCATGCACTTGCAACGCGCGCGCGTCGTACAACACATAGCGCACCGCTTTGATTTCCGAATGCTCGCTCACATAGTCAATGATCGTGCGCAACGCGAGGCGCGCGGCGTCCTCCAGCGGATAGCCAAAGATGCCGGTCGAAATCGCCGGGAGCGCGACCGATGCGCAATGATTTTGCGATGCGAGCTCCAGCGACGTGCGATACGCGCTGGCGAGCAATGCCGGCTCGCCGTGCTTGCCATCGCGATAAACCGGACCGACCGCGTGAATCACATGCCGCGCCTTCAGCCGATAGCCGCGCGTGATTTTCGCGCCGCCGGTTTCGCAGCCGCCGAGCGTGCGGCATTCGGCGAGCAATTCCGGACCTGCCGCGCGATGAATTGCCGCGTCCACGCCGCCGCCGCCGAGCAGCGATTCGTTTGCCGCGTTGACGATCGCGTCGATGTGCTCGCGTGTGATGTCGCCTTGCACGAGTTCGAGCGTTGAATTACCAATTTCCACTTTCATTTTTTCCTCTTCATCGTACCGTTGGAATAATTCTACCGCAAAGCCGCTCCGGAGTAAAGCGCAGGAACGCGCAGGAACGCGTCCGAAATTGACTATTGCGTTCTGGAAAAATTCGTGCTACAATCCAGTCATTAAACCGGCGAATTCGCAGGAAAAGCGAAGCGAAGAGGTACCTGATTGCGGAGAGCAATCAAAACCTCACCGAAGGGAAGTGAAATCTTAGTGAAGTGGCGCCTCGCGGCCGCGGTGTACACCGTGTTGATCGTAGCGAGCATGCTTCTCGGCGTTTTGGCTGAAGCAAAGTGGGACTAGGTTTTCACTCCTGCGAATCGTCGGGTCCTTTGAACCGATCAAATGCTGTGTTCAAGCTTGTGAGCACAGCATTTGTTAATTTATGGAGAACTCGAAGAGAATTTCTATGGCTCCACTTTCGTTCTCTACTCGAACCTACATTTTTCTGGTCATCTTTCTGGCTATCCTCGTTCTGTCAGTCTCATCTACCCTTATTGCCGCAGACATTTCGCAATGGGGAATTGTAGTTGTCTTCGCCCTTGGAATTACCATCCTCGACCTTGTTCCAATCAAGATCTATGGTGGCTTTATAGAGATGACAATCTCTACTGCTGTAAAGTTCGCCGCAGTCATCCTGTTTCAACCCTCAGTAGTGATTTGGGCGACCTTTATAGGAACACTTGCGGGAGAATTGCCGGCACAACGAATTTGGTACAAGAAAATATTCAATGTCTCAGCAATGACCCTTACTTTAGCCATTGTCGCGTTAACTTACTATCTAATCCGTGATCCCAGGATAGAGTTCTTTGACTCGCTACAAAACGTTCTCGCATTAATCATTGCGGGCTTGGCTGATTTTGGGTTCAATTCGGCTCTCATTACTATGGCGATAAGCCTCTCACGCAAGTTACCGTTCCGTTATATTTGGCTTCAAAACTTTCCAAAAGTGATATGGTACGACTTGAGTATGGTTCCAATCGGAGCATTCCTTGCGACTCTCTGGAAGGTAAATCCTCTGAGTATTGCTCTGGTTGGATTGCCACTCGTAGTTGTCCGGCACTCTTATCAGATCGCAAATGATCTCCAACGCCAAACGCGCGATGCGCTCATCGCGATGGTGCGCGTGATTGACGAACGCGATCAGCACACCGGCGATCATTCCGAAAGAGTTTCGCAATATGCGCGCAGCACCGCCGAAGCGCTCGAGCTCGATCAAGAAGACATCGAAATCATCGCGCAAGCCGCGCTCTTGCATGATCTCGGCAAAGTGGGGATGCGGAACGATATTTTGTTCAGTCCGAACCTGTTGAACCCGGAAGAACGCAAGAGCGCGGAAAAACACGCCGAGATCGGCGGCGAGTTGCTCTCCAAATTTCCGCTCTTTGAACGCGGCGCCGGGCTTGTGCGGCATCATCACGAACGCTACGACGGCGGCGGTTATCCGGACAAACTAAAAGGCGACGCGATTCCGCTCGGCGCGCGCATCATTTCGGTCGCCGATGCGTATCAAGCGATGACGGAAGACCGCCCGTATCGCCGCGCGATGTCGCAAGCGATTGCGGTTCAGCGTTTGCGCGATGCCAGCGGCACGCAATTCGATCCGCGCGTCGTCGAGGCGTTCGTGGGGGCGTTGCCGCGCGATAACGTCTCGGCCCCGGCATTGACCGCCGCGCCGGCGCTCGCGTAATTTTCGAAATGTTCTTCCTCCTTCTCCTCACCGCGTCGATCGTCCTCGCGTTGTTGCGCGGCGGCAAGTTCATTAACCTCAGCCGCGTGCGCTTTCGTTCGCCGCTCTTGATCTTGCTTGGGTTGTGGATCCAAATAGTCATCTACTCTGATTTCTGGCAAGCGAATCTGCAACTCAAACCGTTCGCGCCGCACGCCTATTTGCTTTCGCTCGCGCTGTTGCTCATCGCGCTCGCGCGCAATCTGCGATTGCCGGGCATGCGCGTGATTTTGTTCGGCTTTACGCTGAACGCGCTCGTCATCGCGCTGAACGGCGGCTATATGCCGACGACGCCTGAGGCGCGCGCGATTGCCGGGCAGCCGATTCTCGCGCCCGGTGAAACGCACAACAATTCCATCGGCGCGGGGGCGGAAACGCGGCTCGTTTTTTTGAGCGACATCTTCGCGATTCCCAAAACCTTGCCGTTGCCGAATGTCTTTAGTATCGGTGATTCGTTGATTATGCTCGGCGTCGCGTATTTGATTCAAAAGGCAATGCGCCAGTCTTCGTCGCCGGATGATTAGCGCGCGCAAATTCCATTTGCCACATGCGCCGAATGGGCATATAATTTGCGCCGAAATCATCTCCTCTCCATACGGCAACGCACGCTAACTGCGATGAATGGCAGTTAATCACTTTCGCAACTTGTATTCTCCTCTGAAACAAGTTTGAGGCACAGCAATGCCGCTGTATTTTCTCGCCGATATGACGTGGGTGGAGGTCGCAGCGCTTGCGCGTCAGACCAATGTCGCGCTCGTTCCGACCGGCGCGACCGAAGCGCACGGTCCGCATCTCCCGCTCTCGACCGACGTGATCATCGCGCTCGGCGCATGCCGCCGCGCGGCGGAACGTCTTGCCGCGGAGAATATTCTCTGCGCGATTACTCCTCCGTTTTCGTATGCCGTCACCAATTTCGCGCGGAGCGTGCCGTTCGCCCGCACGATCACGATCCCCGCCGAAACTCAATCGCAACTCGTTTATTCCGTCTGCGAATCGCTGGCAGCGCACGGATTCAACCGCATCGTTTTTTCCAATCACCATCTCGAACCGGCTAACTTTGACGCGATCAAAGCCGGCGCGCGCCGCGCGACCGATGCCGGCATTGCGCGCGTCGCCGTGCCGGATGTGCGCGCGCCGCGCTGGGCATCAATGCTAACCGAAGAATTTCGCGCCGGGTCGCGGCACGCCGGCTCGTACGAAACGTCGCTCGTGATGGCGGATCGCGCCGACGGCGATGATCGCGACGACAGTGAAGGAAGTGCTGAGTGTGTGACGCGGAGCGTGTGGGTGTGTGGATTCTACTCACATACGCTCATACCCTCATACGCACAGACTTTGAAAGGAGGTCAGCCGCACGAACGAAAAACAGATTCCCCACAGCCAACCAACCCAAGGAGGAGAAATAGAATGAACACTCTCAATGGATTGACCCGGCGTGAATTTCTGAAAATCGCCGGCTTGACCGCCGCTGGCGCGACAATCGGCGGATCGTTGTTGAGCGCGTGCGCGCCGGCGCCGGCAGTGCCGCTCAAAGTCGGCGTTCTGCTTCCGTACACCGACATTTACGCCGTGCTGGGCGAAAGCATTACCGCCGGAATGGAAATGTACTTTGACGAAGTCGGCGGCACGGCTGGCGGACGCAAGATTCAGTTGATCAAAGAAGACGAAGGCACCGCCGTGGATGCCGCCGCGCAAAAAGCGCGCAAGCTCGTCGAGCAGGACGAGGTCGCGTTTGTGACCGGCATCGTTAGTTCCGGCGTGCTCGCCGGCGTGCGCGATTACTTCCACAACAACAAGAAACTGCTGATCTGCTCCAACGCCGGCGCGAATTCGATCAGCCGCGCCGCCAAAACGCCGTACATCTGGCGAACCTCGTTCACCAACTGGCAACCCAACTGGCCGATGGGCGCCTGGGCGTTCAAGAACGTCGGCAAGAAAGCGATCATCAGTGTCCCGGATTACGGCGCGGGCGCGGATATGGCGAGCGCGTTCAAGAATTCCTTCGAAGCCGCCGGCGGCCAAGTGGTGAGTCTGCAAAAGACGCCGTTCCCCAACATGGGCGATCCGGCTCCGTTCATCACCGAACTCAAGAACGCGAATCCGGATTTGGTGTACGCGTTCTACAGCGGCGGCGCGGCGGTCACGTTCGTCAAAGCGTGGGGCTCATTCGGTCTTGCCGGCAAGATTCCATTGCTGGGCGCTGGCTTTATGACGGAAGAAGACGTGCTGCCCGCGCAAGGCGACGCGGCGCTGGGCGCCAAGACCGGCTTGCACTGGTCGCTGATGCTCGACACGGCGGAGAACAACAAGTTCAAAGACGCGTACAAGAAAAAGACCGGCAAAGACGCGAACGTCTTCGCGGTCACGGGCTATGACACCGGGCGCGTCATCGTCGAAATGCTGAACAAAGTTCAGGGTGACGCGAGCAAAGTGGACAAGCTGATCGAGGCGATCCCGAGCGTCAGTTTCACCGGTCCGCGCGGACCCTTTACGCTGGATGCCAAGACGCAGAATCCGAAGCAAAAGGTCTATCTGCGCGAAGTTGCCAAGTACCCGGATGGCTTGCACAACAAAGTCCTCCAAGACTTTGGCGAGGTTGTTGACCCCGGCGACAACAGCAAAGGGTAAAGTGACATGTGACGAGTGACGGGGGAAGAAGCAAGTGACAAGGTGAGTGCCCTTTCGTCTATCCCTTGTCGCCTGCCATCCGTCACTTGTCACCTTATTTCTATGGAAAATTTTCTCATTCAACTGCTCAACGGCTTCGTCTCAGGAATGTTGCTCTTTATTCTCGCGGCGGGGCTGTCACTCATTTTCGGCTTGATGGACGTGATCGCGCTGACGCACGGCGCGTTTTATTTGCTCGGCGGCTACATCGGCTTGACGATGGTGCGCGCGCTCGATAGTTTTTGGCTCGCGCTGCTCGTCGCGCCGCTGGTCGTCGGCTTGCTGGGACTGGTCATTGAAAATTTTTTCATCCGGCGTTTGTATGGACGCGCGCGCCATCTTGATCAAGTCTTGCTGACGTTTGGCATGGCGCTGATCACGATTGACCTCACGCGCGCGCAGTGGGGCGCGTACGTCGAAAGCGTTTCGGGACCGCCGCAACTCGCCGGGCAGTTTCGCATCTTTAGTGTTGATTTTCCGATTTATCGTCTTGCGCTGCTCGCGTTCGGCTTGTTGCTCGCGCTCGCGCTTTGGCTGATCATCAATCGCACGCGGCTCGGCGCGATTGTGCGCGCCGGCGTGAGCGACGCGCAAATGGTGAGCGGGCTGGGCATCAACATTCAAAGCGTTTTCGCGGGCGTGTTCGCGTTTGGCTGCGCGCTCGCCGGGCTTGCCGGCGTCGTCGGCGCGCCGATTCTCAGTTTGTATCCCGGACTCGATTCCGAAATTTTGATTCTCGCGCTCGTCGTCGTGGTAGTTGGCGGATTGGGCACGCTCGAAGGCGCGTTCTTTGGCAGTCTGCTGATCGGTCTCGCGGATACGTTTGGCAAAGCGTTCATTCCGGAATTTGCGCGCTTTCTTATTTTTGCAGTGATGGCAGCAGTATTGCTGATTCGCCCCGGCGGACTTTTTGGTCTCAAGGGGGCGGATTCGTGAATGCGCTTGCCATCCAACTCGCCCGCGCGCGCGCATTTATCGCGCGGCATCCGCGTTTTCTGCTCGGCGCGCTCGGCGTCCTCGCGATTATTTATCCGTTCACGGCGCGCGTCTTTTTTATTTCGCTCGCGATCGAAGTGCTCATCTACGCGATCTTTGCGATGAGTTTGGATTTGTTGTTGGGATATACGGGCTTGGTTTCGTTTGGGCACGCCGCGTATTTCGGGCTGGGCGCATACCTCGCCGCGTACCTGTCCAGCACGCGCGACATCGCGCTGAATCTCACGACGAACTTGCTCATCACGTTCCCGGTCGTCATCATCGGCTGCGCGCTGGCTGCCGCGCTGCTCGGCTTTTTCGCCATTCGCACGCGCGGCATTTATTTTTTGATGGTCACGCTCGCCTTCGCGCAAATGCTTTTTAGCATCGCGATCAGTTGGAGCCGCGTGACCGGCGGATCGGATGGCTTGGCGGGCGTGCCGCGTCCGACGATCGGCGTCGGCGCGTGGGTCTACGAATTTGGATCGCGCGAGAGTATGTACTTTCTCGTCGTCGGAGTTTTTGCCGCGTCGTTTTTTATTTTGCGCCGCATCGTGGACAGCCCCTTCGGTCTGACGCTGCGCGGCATTCGCGAAAACGAAGCGCGCTTGCGCGCGTTGGGCTATAACACGTTTCGCTACAAAATGGCGGCGTTCAGCATCGGCGGCATTTTTGCCGGCATCGCCGGCGCGCTGGCGGCGTACTATTTCGGCATTGCGTCGCCGGATAATTTGTATTGGACGAATTCCGGCGCGGTGATGATTATGCTCGTCATCGGCGGGGCGGGTACGCTGACGGGTCCAGTCTACGGCGCGGCGACGGTGCGCTTGCTCCGCAATTTCATCAGCAGTTACACCGAACGCTGGGAGACGATGCTGGGTCTCGTTTTTATTTTGTTCGTTCTCTTTGCGCCGCGCGGGATTGCCGGGTTACTGCGACGAGAGCGCGAACGGTAGGGGCGAGGCATTCGCTCAACCTTGATATTCAGAAACCTTGCTTGGAATATCCCCGTCTTGCGCCAAATGAAGTATTTTCTGGCGAATGCCTCGCCCTTACATCGGAGTGTCGATGAGTCGTTTGCGCGTAGAAAATCTGCAAAAACATTTCGGCGGCATCGCGGCGGTCGGCGGCGTCACGCTCGACGTTGCCGACGGCGCGCGGCAAGCGATCATCGGTCCGAACGGCGCAGGCAAAAGCACGCTCTTTAATATCATCGCCGGCGAATTGCCGCCGACCGCGGGCCGCGTGCTACTCGACGACCGCGACATTACGCGCTTGCCGGTGCACGCGCGCGCAAATCTGGGCTTGGGGCATACGTTCCAGCGCAACAATCTTTTCATGGGTCTAAGCGTTCTCGAAAATGTGCAACTCGCGGTGCAACATCATCACGGCGTAGCGGCGCACGCGTTCAAACCGTCGCGCGCGTTCGCGTCCGTGCGCGACGATGCGCGGCAAATGCTCGCGCGCGTCGGCTTGGGCGACGTGAGCGAAAAGCACGTGAACGAATTATCATACGGGCAACAGCGCGCGCTCGAGGTCGCGCTCGCGCTTGCCGGCGCGCCGCGCATTCTTTTGCTCGATGAGCCGACCGCCGGGATGTCGCCGGCGGAAACCGGCGAGATGGTGAAATTGATCGAATCCTTGCCGCGGACGTTGACGATGTTGATCGTCGAGCATGATATGGATGTCGTGTTCAGTCTCGCGGACCGCATCGCGGTATTGCATTATGGGCAAGTGATCGCGCGGGGAACGCCGGCAGAAGTGCGCGCGAATCCGGTCGCACAGGAAATTTATTTGGGAGCGAATTCGCATCACGCGTAGCGTAGCCCCTTGTGGGCGTTCTTGAAAAACGCGCACAAGGCGCTATGCTACAATTCATTCCAATGCTAACCGTTTCCGAAATCCACACCTACTACGGCGATAGCCACGTTCTGCAAGGCATTTCATTGAGCGTGCAACGCGGCGAGGTCGTCGCGCTGTTGGGACGCAACGGCGTCGGCAAATCGACAACTATCAACTCCATCGTTGGCTTTACGCCACCGCGCGAAGGAAAAATTTTGTTGCGCGACAAGGACATTACGCGCGCGCCGTCGCATGTGACCGCGCGGCTGGGCGTCGGGCTCGTGCCGCAAGGTCGCCGGATTTTCCCGACGCTGAGCGTGCGCGAAAATATCACGCTCGCGTCGCGCCATACGCGCAACGGCGGCTGGACGTTTGTGCGCATTCTGGAAACGTTCCCGCCGCTCGCGCAACGCCTCAACAATCTCGGTTCGCAACTCTCCGGCGGCGAACAGCAAATGCTCGCGATTGCGCGCGCGCTGATGACGAATCCGGAACTCGTGCTGATGGACGAACCATCCGAAGGGCTTGCGCCGCTCATCGTTGTGGAAATCGGGCGCATCTTGAAAGCGTTGCGCGAGAAGGGACTTTCGGTGTTGCTGGTCGAGCAGAATCTTTCGCTCGCGCTCGGCGTCGCGAATCGCGTGTACGTGATGAACAAAGGCGCGATTGTTTTCGCGGGGACGCCGGAGGGACTGCGCGCGAATCCGGAAATACTCCATCGCTATCTTGGTGTCTGAAAAAAGGGAACCGTGACGACGCGCCTCTACTGCTACGTTGACGAAAGCGGCCAAGACACGGAAGGAGATTTGTTCGTCGTCTCGGTGATCGTAGCGGACGAGGCGCGTGAGCGAATCGCTCAACAATGCGAAAAGATTGAAGCGGCAACAGGAAAGGGACGCGTCAAGTGGACGAGATCCGACTACGTCAGGAAGCAAGAGTACATTCGACTCATATTGCGAGAACCAGAACTCGCGAACAGTTTGTTCTTTGCGGTTTATCGGAACAGCAAAGAATATTTTTCGCTAACGGTTCAGACGATTGCTCGCGCAATCGCTATGCGTGGAGAGAAATCTTACAAGGCGACCATCTTGATTGACGGGCTGCCGCGCTCCCAACAAAGAAGAGTGGGCAGTGACTTGCGCCGCCTACGTGTACAGATACGAAAGGTGCGCGGAATGAGAAAAGAAGAAAACGACGCATTGGTTCGACTGGCTGATGCAATCTGCGGGTTTGTGCGCGCGGCGGTCGAGGGCAATCCAGTGATGGCGCAGCTTTTGGAAGAGGGAAAGCGCAACGGGCTCTTGAGTGAATTGTAGAAAAAGAAAAACCCCCATGGTTAGGGGGCACAGCCTAGTCCTCGCCGAAACGGGACACCCACCAATACTGGCAGTATTCGGCTGAATTTGATCCTATTATAGTCTGAATTGCTATCCTGTCAATGGCTCATGGAAAAACCCGCTGCTTGGAACAACGACCCCGAATGCGGCCACGCCGTCGCGTCCGCGTATCAAACGCATTACTGCACCTACATCCGCGTGCCGCGATTGTTGACGCTGCAACAGCCGCAATCGCCGGACGAATTAATTCTCATCGTCGCGTTGCAATGGTACGAACTGTGGTTCAAGGTTCTGCTCGCCGATCTACACGCCGCGCTGAACGAGGATGGTTCAACCTTTGAACCCGTCAAGCTCCTCCGGCGCGGCGTCGCACTTTACAAACTGTTCGCGCTCCACGCCGACCTCTGCGAGAGCATCATCGTCCGCGAACTCGCACTGAAAAAATCTTTGCGCGATGCAAACGCGCGCGGCGTCTCGCAGCAATTCGCGCAAATCGCCGCGCTCTCCGCGCAACTCGCGCGCCGGTGGCAGAAGCCCAGCGCGGAGCTTGCCGACGCGGTGCGCGACTATCGCGCGCATCTCGACGCGTTCCGCGCACGGTACGCGAAATTTCTGAGCGCGACGCTGAAGCCCTCACCCCCTGCCCCCCTCTCCCGTCGCAAAGAGCGGCGACAGGCGAGGGGAAATTTGCCGAGTTACGTCGAATGGCTTCGTCTCGATGAACTGCTCGCGTTGCAAGACGGCATCAAATCGGCGTTGAGGGAAGAAGGTAAAGAGTCGCAAGGGTTTTGGGCGCCAGAACAAATCGGCGCGGACGAGAATATGTTCATCGTCGTCCACCAATGCTTTGAGGTGTGGTTTCGCGTCCTGCTCGATTGCATCGAGCGCGCGATTCCGCTTTTGCAGCGCGGCGAAATCCGCGCCGCCACACGCGGGGTGCGCCGCGTCGTTCAGATTCAACGTCTGCTCGTCCAGCAGATCCAAATCCCCGCGACGATGCTTCCGCTCGACTTTATGCGCTTTCGCGAACAGCGCGTCGAGCGCGGGAACCAAGTTTTCGTCACGGGTCTCTCGCCTGCAAGCGGGACCGAGAGTTATCAGTTTCGCGAAATCGAAATCGTTTCGGGTTTGCGCGATGACGCGGTGTTTCAAAAATATCTTCAGGGCAAAGACATCTTGCCGATTCGTTTGCTGACGCCACGCCAAACCGAGCGGCTGAAGCAAACAACTTTGCCCGAGGCGTTTCGCGCGGCGGTGCAGGCACGGGGCGTTGAAAAACTCGATGCGCTCTTCACGCCGGCGAATGTTGCCAACCCCAACGCCGACCTTGCGGAACTTGCAGATACGCTGCTCGAGTACGACGAATTCTTTCGCTACTGGCGCATCGCGCATGTGACGATGGTCGAAAAGATGATTGGCGGCAAATCGGGCACGGGGTTTTTGGGTCCGGAATATTTGATGGAGACGGCGGGGATCAAGATTCAAGAAAAGAATCGCGTGTTTGAAGAACGGCAAGTGCGTCCGAGATTTTTTGAAGACCTGTGGCGCGTTCGTACGCGGCTCGGAACATATTAACCGCAGAGAGCGCAGAGACACAGAGAAAGAACAAAATCAGATTCGCTTTTTCAAAAACCGGTTTCACTGTCATGCTGAGCGAAGCGTAGCATCTAGAATGACATTCCTCTGTGTTCTCTGTGGCGAAAAATGAAATGAGAACAGACGTAGACTATGCGCGCGAACTCGACCGCGCCGACCCCCTAGCGCGTTTCCGCGACGAATTCGTGATTGCCGATCCCGACACGATTTATCTCGACGGCAATTCGCTCGGACGTTTGCCCAAGCAGAGCGCGGCGCGTGTGCGCGAAGTAGTCGAGCAAGAATGGGGCACGCGGCTCATTCGCGGCTGGGGCGAGGGTTGGTTCACCGCGCCGCAACGCATCGGCGGAAAAATCGCGCGCTTGATCGGCGCGCGCGACGATGAAGTCATCGTCAGCGATTCGACATCGGTCAACTTGTTCAAACTCGCGGTTGCCGCGTTGCACGCGCGGCGCGGGCGCACCGAAATCGTCACCGACAACTTGAATTTCCCGTCCGATGTGTACGTGTTGCAGGGCGCGTGCAAGATTGCAGATGGCAAATTGCAGATGGCGCGTTCAGAAGATGGCATCAGCGTTTCAACGGACACGCTTGCGCGTGCAATCAACGCGAACACCGCGCTCGTGTCGCTGACGTACACAGCGTTCAAGTCCGGCTATGTGTACGATATGCGCGCCGTCACGCAAATCGCGCACGACGCCGGCGCGCTGATGCTGTGGGATTTGTGCCATTCGGTCGGCGCGATGCCGCTCGCGCTGAATGAATGTGAAGTTGATTTAGCCGTCGGTTGCACGTACAAATATTTGAACGGTGGTCCAGGCGCGCCGGCATTTTTGTACGTACGCAAAGATTTGCAAGAGGGGGCGAATGGCGATTCGCCCCTCCAAAATCCAATTTGGGGTTGGTTCGGGCAGAAAGCACAATTCGATTTCGATTTGAACTACGCGCCCGCGCCCGGCATCGCGCGCTTTCTGACCGGCACGCCGACGATGCTTTCACTCGCGCCGATTGAGACGAGCGTGGATTTGATTTTGCAAGCCGGCATCGAACGCTTGCGCGCAAAATCGGTGCAGCAAACGGAATATCTGATCGCGCTGTGGGAAGCATGGCTCGCGCCGCTTGGCGTGTCGCTCAATTCGCCGCGCGACGCGCGTTGCCGCGGCTCGCACGTTTCGATTGGGCATCCGGACGCGTGGCGCATCAATCGTGCCTTGATTGAAGAAATGCAAGTGATTCCGGATTTCCGCGCGCCGGATAATATTCGGCTCGGCATCGCACCGCTGTATACGACGTTCGCGGAAATTCATGAAGGGATGGCGCGGTTGAGGAGAGTGCTGGTGGAGAGAGTGTACGAGAAATATCCGGCGACGCGGGCGGAAGTTACCTAACCGCAGAGATCGCAGGGGCGCAGAGAAGAAATTGAACCGCAAAGGCGCGAAGAACGCGAAGGAAAAATCTGCCGAAGCCGATTGAGCGCGACATAGGGCTTGCTTATTTTGAGACATGCGATTCATAGTTGCATTACCCTGCGGGAAAAGGACAAAAGACAATGAAAAAGTTATTCACCGGACGGAGGATTACGCACCTCAAGGAAGGGTTCAGAGGCAACCTTCCCTTCTTGGCAACAAATCCGTTGCCATTCTTCGTTGTTCTTTTTGTACTCACAATTGTTAACTTAATAGCCCAGCGACTAATTGATTGGCAAGAGTATTTCGTCTTGACCGAAATTGGATTCAGCGTTCTGGCTTTAACAATGCCATGGGTGGCTGCATTTCTCTACAGAAAAACCCTCTCGCTCTCCCCCTCTCTTGGGAGCATGATAGACCTACCTTCTGAAGATATAGCTCGCTGGTTCCATACCCAAGTAGACTTCGTTTTCCGAAATATCTATTCCTATCCCGTATCTGTTTTGTTTAGTCTGGCTGCCATAACGACAATGCTCACTTTGGGAATTCCATGGGCTGATATTCCTCGTATTATCTTCATTATCTTCTGGGGCATGTTTATGTTGGCAACTGGAATTGTTGGTTGGATTTATGCAGGGCTACTTTTCTTTCTATATCGATTGTGTGATCTCAATTTAAAGGGAGCACCCTTCGAGTCGCTCGACAAGGAGTTCAAGAATCTCAACGGTGTTTATCTTCAGATTTTTTTGCCCGGTGTTTTCTTGTACATAGGGATAGTCACTGCACTGTGGGCTTCAGGGGGACAATGGGTAGTACTTGAGCTTTCCTTAGGGCGTTTGTGGATATTCCCAATTGCAGGAGCAGTAGCAGGATTCTTTCTGGCGTCTCAATACCTCATCCATAGGCTAATGGCTCGCTCTAAGGAGCATCGGCTAGATGAGATAGACAAACTCGTGAAAGAAACCTATGGAAATTGGCTTGCTGACCGTTCGGTAG
>JACQGS010000152.1 GCA_016199405.1 Chloroflexota bacterium
GTATGGATGAAAAGACTCGGATATGCGATTGTTAACTGCGCGGCGTGATCCGACAAGTCAATCAGGAATGTGTACGATGTCGTCGGACTTCAGTGTGTACGATGTCGTTGGACACGACAAGTAGGGCTTGACCAACACGCAAATCAGCATACAATAGTCGCAGAGGTGTGTCAATGGAAACACTGACGAAATCGCCTGAGGCGATAAAAAAACGGATAGCCATTTTACTGGCAGATTTCCCGCCCGATAGACTCGACTTTGTCGAGCAACTCGTTTTGTTCCTACACGAGCAAACTCAAACGCCGGCGACTCGCGTCACGCGCGAAAAACGCGCGCCCTACCTCTATCCGACAGTACCAGTGTCGGTGACCACACTCAATGCCTGGATGAATTTGCTCCCCAACGGATATGAGGGCGACGCGCTCGCTGATTCTGAGGCAGTATACGAGGACGCGCCGCGATGAAGATCGCGATTGATACGTCGGTGTTGGTTGGGCTGATCAATCCGCGCGATCTGTGGCGCAGTCAGTCTGTTGCATTGCGCGCCACATTGCTCGCCGCAAACACCGAACTGTTCTACTTCGACTGCGTCGCCGCCGAAGCCATCAGCACAGTCGTGCGCTGATTGCATGAAAAGAAACTAAGCCAAGACGTCGCAGAGTTGATCAACAATCTAGAATCTCAAGTGCCTATCGCAACCCTCACCTGGATTCTTCCCGATGCGCCCCGCCTGTACTCCGCCACGCTCGACCTGATTCGCTCCACTTCTGGCGCACTCAATTTCAATGACGCGCTCATCGCGCTTGCCTGCCGCGAGCGCGAAATTCCTGCCATCGCCAGTTTCGACACGGACTTCGACCAAATCGCTTGGCTCCGCCGCGTCGCTCGCGCGGAAGACTTGAACGCGTAAAAATTTCCCGCATTACGGAATACGCACCACGCACTACGCTTCACTTCCCCTTCATCTCTTCTCTCACCCGCGCGTACAACTCCTCCGCGCGCAATTGCTTGAGCGTGTAGCACGGCGCGCCCATCGTGTCGGCGAGGTTTTGCGCGAGCCCGCGATCAAATGCTTCATGCTCGGTGTTGATGACGACGGAGCGAATCTCGACTTTTTTGATCATTGCCGCGACGCGCAGCGCTTCTTCTTGCGGCGGCAATTCACTCGTCACCGACACATTGCCGGCGCCGTCGGTGACGACGATCATCAACGGCATTACTTCTTTATCTTTCGCGCGCTCGCGCACCAAAACCTGATGCCCCAACAACAGCCCCGCGCTCAGCGGCGTTTTGCCGCCGACCGGAATATCTTTCAATGCTTTTTCTGCGAGATCAACGCTCGAGGTCGGCGGCAAAAGCAAACGCGCTTCTTCTTTTTGAAACACGATCAAGCCGACGCGGTCGCGCTTTTGGTACGCATCGATCAACAGCGACATGATCGCGCCCTTGGTTGCCATCATTCGCTCCGCCGCCGCCATGGACCAGCTCGCATCCACGACGAACAAAATCAAATTCGCGGCGCGGCGCACGCGCACTTTGCGCTGGAGATCGCTTTTTTCAATCGCAAGCGCGAGGTCCTTGCGCCCGCGCCGGATTTGATGCGGCGCGGCAGAACGGAGCGTCGCGTCAAACGCGAGGTCACTCAGCTTGCCGCGCATCGGGCGCGCGGATATGTAGCGTCCGCGCTTGCGTTCGGTTTTCGTGCGCGAGCGTTTGCCGGCGCTCTTGCGCGCCATTTTGTCGAGCGGGGTTTGTAATTTTTGGGGACGGAATTTTCCGCCGACATCTACGGGGCGTTCTGCCGGATGCGGCGAGGGTTTGCCGGGCTCGTGCCCTTGACCTTGCACGGTTTGCTCGCCCGGCTGAGGCGCGGTCTCGGCAGTTTGATCAGACGCTACGCTGGCTTTTTTTTTACTTGCGTCGTCTGTTCAGATTTTTGCTGACCTTGCGTCGCGACGCCTTGCTTGGATTGATCGAGGCGTTTTTCGAGTTGATCCATCCGCATCTGCACGTCTTGGAACGCGCGGCGTTTCAAACGATGCGGCAGCGCGAGTTCCGCCGACAGCAAAATGTCTTCTTCGGATACCCCGCCGCGTTGCATGAGCGCGGCATGGGCGCGCGCGGATTTGAGGATGATGAGATCGGCGCGATGCCCGTCCACTTCCAATCCCGTAGTCAATTCCGCGATCGCGTACAGATCGGCTTGCGTGTGCTTGACCGCCGGCAATTGTTTGCGCGCGGCCTCGATTTCGCTGGAAAGTTTTTCTTCGGCAACTTGCCACTCGCTGACGAATCCGTTCGGGTCTTGCTCAAACGCAAGGCGCCGCTCGATAATTTCGACGCGCGCGTCCGCGTCCGGGATGCCGCTAATCTCAACCGACAAGCCAAACCGATCGAGCAGCTGCGGGCGCAGTTCGCCTTCTTCCGGATTCATCGTGCCGACCAAAACAAATTGCGCGGGATGCTGGAACGAAATGCCTTCGCGCTCGACGACGTTCACGCCCATCGCCGCGCTGTCGAGCAACAAATCCACAACGTGATCGTCGAGCAGATTCACTTCGTCCACGTACAAAATGCCGCGATTCGCGTTCGCGAGCACGCCCGGATCGAATTTCTTTTCGCCTTTTTTGATCGCGTGCTCGATATCGAGCGTGCCGACGACGCGATCTTCGGTCGCGCTCACCGGCAAATCCACAAGCCGCACCTTGCGCCGCGCCATCGGCAATTCTTCGCCGCGCGCGACGCGTTCGCGGCAGTTGTCGCACAGCCGCTCGCGTTCGTACGGATTGCAGCCGAAGGGGCAATCCGCAACGACGTTGATGCCCGGCAAGAGCGCGGCGAGCGCGCGCACGGCGGTGGATTTCGCGGTGCCGCGTTCGCCGCGAATCAGCACGCCGCCGATGAGCGGGTTGATCGCGTTGAGCACGAGCGCGCGTTTCATTTTATCTTGATTGACAATCGCGGTAAACGGAAAGACCGGTTGCGCCATTATTCCTTCCCACAATAAAATCGCGGCGATGCGTGCAAGTATTATATCGCAATTGACGTGCGATGCAAACAAAAAAGGCGACCACGCAAGTCGCCAACTCAGAATCTAACCGCAGAGACACAGAAAGCGCAGAGAAACCCCTTGGCGAATCTCTGCGCCCTCTGCGTCTCCGCGGTGGAAAGAATTATCTTTTCCCTACAATTTTCTCGTACACCGATTCCAATTCTTCTTCGGAAAAAAAATGGATGACAACCTTGCCGCCTTTGCGCGAACGCGACACCTGTACTTTGGTGCCCAATGCCTTGCGAAAATCTTCTTCGAGTTTGCGCGTCGCGGCGGGCATTTCGCGTTCTTCTTTCGGTTTTTTCTTTTTCTTTTCATTCATCCGCCGCGCGAGTTCTTCGGCTTGGCGCACCGACAGCCCCTTTTCAATAATCTTCTTGAGCAGTTCGCGCTGCTGGTGCGGGTCGGGAAGCATCAACAGCGCGCGCGCGTGCCCGGCACTAATATCGCGCTGCGCAATCGCGGCTTGAAATTCTGCCGGCAATTTCAGCAGGCGCAACGAATTCGCAACCGTCACGCGGTCTTTGCCGACCTTTGCCGCAACTTGTTCCTGCGTGAGCGTAAAGTCGTCCATCATTTGCCGATACGCGTTCGCTTCTTCCAGCGCGTTCAGATCTTCGCGCTGAATATTTTCCACGAGCGCGAGCTCGAGCATTTCTTGCGGCGACGCGCCGCGTACGATCACCGGCACGCGCTCGAGACCGGCAAGCTTCGACGCGCGAAAACGCCGCTCGCCGGCAATCAGTTGGTAACGCGGCGCGCGGTCAGAGGAATCTTGTGTCGGCGTCACGACGAGCGGCTGAATGATGCCGTGCTCTTTGATTGATGCGGCAAGTTCACGCAGTTCGCTCGCTTGAATTTTGTGGCGCGGTTGGCGCGGATTCGGGATGATGTGCGCGAGATCAATTTCGCGGACACCGGGCAGGGTGGCGGCGGAGACGCCGGGAGGAATCAGCGCCGAAAGCCCGCGACCAAGACCGTGTTTGGGTGGAGGCATA
>JACQGS010000153.1 GCA_016199405.1 Chloroflexota bacterium
ACTTGGAAGCGGTGAAAGGTGGTGATGGCGACGGCATTTTCCGTGCAGGATTATTATGACTTGACCCGGCTGCTGGCGGAACACCCGGAGTGGCGCGCGCAGTTGCGGCAGTTAGTGCTGAGCGATGAACTGCTCACGCTGCCCGCGCTGGTGCGCGAGTTGACGGAGGCGCAAAAGCGCACCGAGCAGCGCGTGGAAGAACTGGCGGAGGCGCAGGTACGCACCGAGCAACGCGTGGAAGAACTGATGGAGGCGCAAGCGCGCACCGAGCAGCGCGTGGAAGAACTGGTGGAGGCGCAGAAGCGCACCGAGCAGCGTTTGGATGTGCTGACGTTGCGCGTGCAAGAACTGGTGAATGAAATGCGCATGCTGACCGCGAATGTTAGCCTCTTGACGGATGCGCAAAAAGGGTTGGACGATCGCGTGGGCGAGATGATGGGCGATTTGTTAGAGTTGCGTTATCGCGAGCACGCGGCGGGCTACTTTGGCAGTTGGGTACGGAGGGCGCGGGCAGTACTTCCAGTTGATCTGGAAGAAAATCTGGAACGGACGCTGAGCCACGAAGAGGTGCTGGACATTCTGCGCCTCGATTTGCTGGTGAACGGACGTTGGCGGGCACACCCTGAGCGTGAGTCGAAGGGCGAAGCCCCTGAAGTCTGGCTGGTGATTGAAGTCGCCGCGGTCCTCAACGAAGGCGATGTCGCGCGAGTGTGGCGGCGGGCGACTTTGCTGCGCCGCGCCGGGTATCGCGCGGTGCCGATCGTGGCAGGGAAGCAAATCACAGCAGAGGCGCTCGCCAGCGCCCGCGCCCAAACGGTCGGCGTGGTGCAGGACGGTCAAGGTGTCCTCGCCGACGAAGCGTTGGCGACCTGGCTGACCTGATTAACGGATGCAAAAATGCGGCAATCCCCAAGGCGCGAAGCGTTTAGTCGAACAATTCTGCGCGAAAAAAATAAATTAGCGGAGATTAGCGTACTTCACATCCTCTTCGCCCTCCGCAACCGCCACCTTCTCGCGCTCGATCTCCTGGTTTACTGCATCACGCCCGTAATCGCGCTCGCGTTGCGCACCGAGGCCTTCCAATCTGTGCCACAATCTGCTTGACGTGCCCAATGAGCGCAGTTCGCACGTTGTGCCTACTCCGCGCGGCGGGGTGGCTATCGCTGTCGTTGTGTTGGTCGGATTCGGGCTTGCGCGTCTGTGGGCAGCCGAGTTGGTGACCGGTTCTTTCGCGGGCTATATGCTCGGTGCGCTCATCGTCGCGGCAATCAGCGGAGCGGATGATGCGGTGCAAGTCAAGAAAGGCAGGGAATTAGACACATGAGCGTCAAGGAAATAGAAATTGCCATTATTCAACTTCCAGCTCAAGACCTGGCTGAGTTGATGGTGTGGCTTGAGAATTACCACGCGCAGGCATGGGATAAGCAGATCGCACAAGACTTGGAAGCCGGCCGTCTTGACGCACTGCTGGCTGAGGTTGACAAAGAATATGAGGCAGGGCTAGGCAAGCCGCTGTGAAGCATCTGGCTCTACCTCGCTTCTGGCAGCATTACCGACAACTGCCCAAAGAGATGCAAGAGTTAGCGGATAAGAACTTTGCGCTACTCAAGACCGATCCATATCATCCATCGTTGCACTTTAAGAAAGTCGGTAGGATAAAGCAATTATGGTCGGTACGCGTGGGTGCGCACTACCGCGCCTTGGGCAGAGAGAAGCCAGATGGCATCGTGTGGTTTTGGATTGGCACGCATGCCGTTTATGGCAAGTTGTTGTCGTGACCGATTAAACGGCGCCGAACGTGCGGATGCGCTTGGCGTAGAGGATGGAGAAACCACCGATTTGCCGCAAGCAGTCGAGCCAGCATTGCTGTCCGTCTCTGCAAGTCTTGTTGCTCTTATTGGGCGATGTCGGAAGCACTTTTCTCGGCTTACGTTCGCCGCGCTTTCGATTCTCGCTCTTGCGATACGCAACACGCAATACGCAATACGCAATAGGCGACTCGCGCTTTTTCATTACTGGCATTCTCTTCGTCGCTCCTTTTGTCTTTGATACCGCCCTGATCCTGTTGCGCCGTGCCATCCATCGTGAGAACATTTTGCAGCCGCATCGTTCGCATCTGTATCAGCGGCTGATGGAACTTGGGGCTTGAGACTTGGGACTTGCTTGGGGCTTGAAACTTGAAACTTGAGACTTGAGACTTGGAACTTGGGACTTGCCACTTGCCTATCTTTGGGGGAGCGATCTGACCGGCAGCTTGGCACTGCTTGCAGCCATTCTTCTTCTGCTCGCCACCGGTGCCGGCGTGACTTGGCTGGAGCGCCGCAGTATTTCATCACGAACACCTGCC
The DNA here is from genome assembly GCA_016199405.1 of Chloroflexota bacterium. GTDB lineage: Bacteria > Chloroflexota > Anaerolineae > UBA4142 > UBA4142 > JACQGS01. The sequence continues at coordinate 2,348 of JACQGS010000153.1, forward strand.
CTTGCGGGCGGTGCAAGGGTTACGAATCACGAAGTACGAATTACTCCTCCCGTTTCGAAGGTTTCTTGACAACCAAAATAGGCATTTATCGGAATTGAATTTTTTCCACGAAGAACACAAACGAGCACGAAAAAAATCTTTGTGCCTTCGTACCTTGGTGGTGGATTGTCCGAGTGCGGAGTTACGGCGGACTTGTTATTTCGCAGCCCCAGATGGTATAATTGTTCCAGATGCTCACGTAGGAGGTTCTTGCGATGAACTGGAATGTCGAAATGCAATCGCGATTTGATCAGTTGCGCGCCGCTGAACTGGCTGGGAGGTTGACGCCCCGAGAGGAGTCCGAATTGACTAAACTCGTGGCGATCCTTGAGGCGGACGAAGCGCATCACCTTGCCCCGGCGATTACCCAGATGCGCGCCGAGCAAACGGCGCTGCGAGAACAACTGCACGCGCTCCAGTCCGAAAACGAGGAGCTCGCCAAGTTGCTCAGTCAACAAGAGCAACTTGTGGCGGATGCCCGTCGTTGGCTCACTCAGTTTCAGCAACGCCATCTTCTGATCCTACAAGCCTATACGCGCCTCACCGGCGAAGTCCTCGTTGCTCCATCCTCCTCCTAATGGCACTGTCTTCGAAAGACCGGGCTGCCGTGCGCTTGACCTATCTCTACTGTTGCGGCTATTGCGGCGTCTCCGAAACCTGGGCTGCTAGTGAGTTGGAGGTTGATCACTTTCGCCCCCTCTCGCGCGGTGGGACCGACGCGCTAACCAACCTGGTTTACGCATGTGCCTCGTGCAATCGCTTCAAGAGTGATTATTGGCCCGACGACGATGCGCCCGACAGTCTCAGGTTGCTTCATCCCAGCCAAGACGACTTGGGGGAGCATATCGTTGAAGCAGCCAATGGACGGCTGGCTGGGCTGACCCCGCGCGGTTGGTTCCATATTCGCTGGCTGCATTTGAATCGCCCCCAATTGGTTGATCTGCGACAGATACGACAGAGTGAACAACTCGTGAAAGAAGCACTGTCTCAAGCCCAAACAGTAAAAACCGAACTCCAAAAGCGTATCCGTGAATTGGAGATTGAAGTAGCCCAACTGCAAGAAACTATTTCCCGGCTGACTGAGTCTGAATGATGGTTGTTTCGTTGTTATACTTGGGGCAATCAAGCAAAGTTTGTTCGGTAACGTGGAGGAGAGGTAACAATGGATGCCAAGGACTATGCTCTGCCGTTCTACAGCCAAGTTTTAGACTTTCTCGCCGGTGCGCCCTCGATTCAGGAGATCGTCAACTTTCAGCCGTCATTGGAAGCCCAGCAGCGCTTTAGCGAGTTGTTGGAGCTCAACCGTCAGCGCCCCCTAACGTTGTCAGAGCAAGAGGAACTTGACCACTCCATTCGCATGGACCGAATGTTGTCATTGCTCAAGGCGAAAGCCCATAACCGGCTGGAACAACGCCCGGCATGACTTACATCCCGGCGTCTCTACGCGCTCAGGTGGTGACGCGGGCTCAAGCAAGTTGCGAGTATTGTCTGGTTCACGCTGACGATGCCGCCTTCAAGCACGAAATAGACCACGTCATCGCCGTCAAACATGGCGGTGCGACAGAGGTAGACAATCTAGCTTATGCCTGTGCGCAATGCAATCGTTTCAAGGGCAGTAACATCGCGGCGCTCGATCCGCAGACTGAAATGCCTGCCCTGAGCTTGTCGAAGGGTCCCTTTGGGATTGTCCCGTTGTTCAATCCGCGTAAGCAGCCGTGGCACGAACACTTTCGCTTGGACGGTCCGGTGATTGTGCCCCTATCGGCGTCTGGCCGTGCGACCGAGCGCCTGCTTGAGTTGAACCAGATCGATCGCGTGTTATTGCGCCAGGAGTTGATTGTAGCAGGGCGTTATCCTTTCCGTCTTGGCGCAAAACAGCCCTGAGCGCGCGGTTCTATCAGTTTTTTCACAGACGTCGCATTGATTGTGCGCACGCTGTTAGCCCTTGTGCCAGCAAAACGCTTCACGCCTCACTCGCCACTCGCCGCTTGTCACGTATCACGCATTACGAATTATGAATTTAGTTGGCATCCGGTTCTTTCGCGCTTAGGGCTTGAGACTTGAGACTTGGAACTTGGAACTTGGGACTTGAGACTTGGAACTTGGATTTGGCAATTGGAATTTGGGCTTTGGGGTTTTGGCCTTTTGGGATTTCCGTTCTTTGGAACTTGGGACTTGGGGCTTGAGACTTGGGACTTGGAAGCGGTGAGAGGTGGTGATGGCAGTGGCATTTTCCGTGCAGGATTATTATGACTTGACGCGGCTGCTGGCGGAACACCCGGAGTGGCGCGCGCAGTTGCGGCAGTTAGTGCTGACCGACGAACTGCTCACGCTGCCCGCGCTGGTGCGCGAATTGGCGGAGGCGCAGACGCGTGCCGAAGAGCGGCTGGTAGGCGTCGAAGAGCGGTTGGCGCGCCTGGAGACTGCTGTTGCCGAGTTAGTGGAGGCGCAAAAGCGTACCGAGCTGCAACTCACTGAGTTGGCGGTGGCGCAAAAGCGGACAGAACAAGCACTCGCCGCGTTAACCGACGCCCAGAAGCGCACCGGCGACATTGTGGATCAGTTGCTGGGTCGCGATCTGGAGCGAAAGTATGGAACATCCCCGTGGGATCGCGAGCGCGCCGGCGCCTATTTTGGCAAGTGGCTAAAGCCGGTTGAGGTCATCTCCCCCAATGATTTGCGCGAGGCGCTGGAGGCGCGCTTGCGTGAGAATGAGGTGGACGAGGTGATGCTCGCGGATGTGCTGATTCGTGGGCGGCTGCGTCAGGTGGAAAGCACGCCAGAGGTCTGGCTGGTCTTGGAAGTGTCGCACGTGATTGACCGCTATGATGTTGATCGGGCGCACCAGCGAGCCACATTGCTCAGACAGGCGGGTTATCACGCCATGCCGGTCGTTGCCGGTGAGAGGATGCTGGAGGAATGCGAGGGACCCGTTCAGGTTGGTCAGGTGGCGGTGTTTCTGAATGGCAGTCGCAAGTACTGGGAACGGGCAGTCGAAGCCGCGCTGAGAGCGGAGCACTGAAAGTATTTTCAATAACAGTTAAACATGCACGGTTATGCGCCACGGGGGATGAAAAATCTTGCCTTTTCATTCGTGTAATTCGTGCAATTCGTGGCTATTTTTCAGGGCAGGTCGAAGGAATGCGTAAGCGATGAACTTGCTTTTTCTTAGACTTGCGCGTTCGGTCTGAGTTACTTGAGCGTTGCCGCGATACGCCGTTGGGCGCTGCGTCGCAACCTGCTCGATATTCCCAATGAGCGCAGTTCGCATCTTGTGCCTACTCCGCGCGGCGGGCTGGCTATCGCTGCAATTGTGCTGATTGGATTCGGCATCTCGCGTCTGTGGGCAGCCGAGTTGGCGCCCGGTTCTTTCGCGGGCTACATCCTCGGCGCGCTCATCGTCGCGGCAATTAGCGCAGCGGATGATGTGGTACACGTCTCCGCCAAGGCACACTTGCTCGTTCACCTGTTGGCTGCAATCGTCTTCGTCGCGATGGCTGGTCGCCGGTCACAGGTCGCAAGTCGCCGGTCGCAGGTTGCGGGCTTGAGACTTGGAACTTGGGACTTGGCTTGAGACTTGGAACTTGAGACTTGAAACTTGGCATTGCTTGCAATAATTCTTCTTTTGCTCGCCACCGGTGCCGGCGTGACTTGACTGGAACACTGCAGCATTTCGTCACGAATTACGAATCACGAATTATGATTTTTTCTGCGTTCACACCTGCACTGCATAGCACGAAGTGCGGCGCAAGCGTCAGTGTTAGTCCGCGTCCCATTAATCACGCTTCACGTTCCACGCACTACGAATTTCTCTGCGTCCTCTGCTCGCCTTCGGCAGTCTGCGGTAAAATGAAATGTCCAATTACTCACAAATGAATAACCATTTAGAATCCAGCCCAAGCACTAGCGGATTCCTCTCGGTTTTGTTGAATCTTCGCAACCGCCATCTCTTTGTTCTCGATTTGCTGGCTGGCTTTGCCACACCCATCATCGCGCTCGCATTGCGGCTTGAAAACTTTCAATCCGTGCCGGACTATGCCGGCGTCCTGCTCCTCTATATTCCGACCGCGAGCCTGGTCCGCTTCATCATCTTTCGCCGGTATGGGCTTTACTCGCGCTTCTGGCGCTACGCCAGCATTGACGAACTCCAACAGATTGCCAACGCGGTCGCGCTGGCAACTCTCGCTCTGGGCGGACTCTTTCTGTTTATTGTTCCACCGCTCGATCTCGTCTCCACCGATCTGCCGCGCTCGATTCCTTTCCTCGATGGCATGTTGATTCTTCTCACCGCCGGCGGTTCGCGCTACAGCGTCCGGCTCTTCGAGCGCATGCGTCAACGTCGGCGCAATCGTTCGGCAAACAATGCTCGCGTTGTGATCCTCGGTGCCGGCGATGCCGGCGCGATGATCGTCAAGGAAATGCAGGCAAACCCACAACTCGGATTTGAGCCGATTGTGTTCTTGGATGACGATCCGCAAAAGCGCGGGGCGTGGATTCACGGTGTGCCGATCGTGGGTGATCGCAGCAAAATTCCCGACGTGGTGAAATCCTATCACATCCAACAGGCGATCATTGCGATGCCGACTGCGCCGGGCAAAACGATTCGAGAACTGACGCGGCTCTGCCAGGAAGCCAATCTGCCGGTCAAGACCGTTCCGGGAATGTTCGAGCTTTTGGACGGGAGCGTCGCCGTCAGCCAATTGCGCCCGGTGGACATTGCCGATCTTTTGCGCCGCGAGCCAGTCGCTACAGACTTGACCCAGATAACCGAATTGCTCCACGGCAAGCGCGTTCTGGTCACCGGCGCAGGCGGCTCCATCGGCAGTGAGTTGTGTCGCCAGATCGCGCGTTGCGGACCTGCCGAACTGGTATTACTGGGGCATGGGGAGAATTCGATATTTGAAATCTATAATGAATTGAAGAGACTAGAGATTAGAGATTGGAAATTAGAGATTGGATCCAACCTCCAACCTCCAACTTCCACCCTCCACCCCACCATCTCCGACCTCCGCGACCCTGAACGTCTCAACACCATCTTCTCCCGCTTCCACCCGCAAATCGTCTTTCACGCGGCGGCGCACAAACACGTTCCGCTAATGGAAGAAAATGTTGAAGATGCGGTCACGAACAACGTGCTGGGCACGCGCAATCTGCTTGAATGCGCGGCAGCCGGCGGAGTGGAGCATTTCGTCTTGGTCTCGACCGACAAGGCGGTGAATCCGACGAGCATTATGGGTGCGACCAAGCGCGTGGCGGAACTCTTGGTGCAGCAAGCCGCCGCGCAAAGCGGACGCTGTTTTGTCGCGGTTCGCTTCGGCAACGTGCTTGGCTCGCGCGGCAGCGTCGTCCCCTTCTTCCGATGGCAAATCGCGCAGGGAGGACCGGTGACGGTCACGGATCCCGAAGTGCGGCGCTATTTCATGACGATCCCAGAAGCGGTGCAATTGGTTTTGCAAGCGGCAACGCTTGGCAAGGGCGGCGAAATTTTCGTCCTCGATATGGGCGAGCCGATCAAGATTGTGGATCTCGCGCGCGATCTCATCCGATTGAGCGGCTTGGAGGAAGGGCGAGACATTGACATCGTCTTCACCGGCATGCGTCCGGGGGAAAAGCTGTTCGAGGAGATGTTCCTGTCTGAAGAGAACTATCAGCATACGGTTCACGAAAAGATATTTGTGGCGAGAAACGGCAAACAAGTCTCAAGTTGCAAGCCACAAGTTCCAGGTTCCAATCTCCCTCCAACCTCTAATTTCTCGGAGCGAAGCGGAGATCCCGCGTTCTTTGCGGGACAACTTCCAACATCCAATCCGCCACCTGCGACCGGCAACCTGCCACCTGCGACCGGCGACCCGCCACCTGCGACCGGCAACCTGCCACCTGCGACCGGCAACCTGCCACCTGCGACCGGCGACTTGCGACCTGCGACTTGCGACCTGCAACCTGCTATCGCCTCCCTCCTCTCCGCCGCGCAAGCCGGCAACCCCGCCGAAATCCGCCGCGTGTTGCAGAGCATCGTGCCGGAGTATCATTACGCGGAAAGCGCAGGTGAGCCAGCGACGCAAGGTATCGCGCCCACGGCTTTGGCGATCTGAAATATTCTTCAATTCCTCCGCGTTCGTCTGCCCCTTCGGCTTGGCTCAGGGCAAG
>JACQGS010000141.1 GCA_016199405.1 Chloroflexota bacterium
CAAATTGAAAGAAACGCGATCGAACGCGTCGTATATCGTGCCGGACAATAAAGTCGCGGTCGCGTTTCCCATTACGCCGTTATCCGGCGTCGCCGGCGCGATTCAAGCCGGCGATACGATCGATATCTTGTTAACCCTCACGCCCCCGAAGGATTCCACCGCGAGCGCCCCCAAAACCGGCGCCGCCGCGCTGGACGGCGGACCGATCACGCAACAAATGTTGCAAGATGTTTTGATTCTCCAGGTCGGCAATTGGCCCACCGGCGCGGCGGCGGATAAGCAAGCCGCGGCAGTCGGCGTGATTACCGTCGCGCTCGAGCGCCAAGACGCGTTAGCGCTGAAAGCCGCACGCGAGCAGGGCGTAATCGAGCTGGCTCTGCGTAAAGCCGGCGATCACAAAGTTTCGCAGACCGAGCCGGTGACTTTGCCCTATCTGGATCGCCGTTTCAATTTCAAATTGGCTACCGGGGGACGGTAGATTCCGATCATTCTTTGAAAGCAAAGGTCTGCCTTGCCATCCGCCAATCCTGCCGAAAAAATTCGCGTGCTCATCGTCGATGATATAACCGAGACCCGCGATAACATCAAGAAATTGCTGTACTTTGAAGACGATATGGAGGTCGTCGGCGGCGCGTCCAGCGGCGAAGAAGGTATCGAACAAGCGGAAAAACTTTCGCCCGATATCGTCCTGATGGACATTAATATGAAAGGGATGGATGGGATTGCGGCGAGCGAGATCATCTCGTCCAAGTTTCCCCACGTCCAAGTCATGATGATGTCGGTGCAAGGCGAATCGGATTATTTGCGCCGCTCGATGCTTGCCGGCGCGCGCGAATTTTTGATCAAGCCGTTTTCCGGCGAAGACCTCTCCACCAGTATTCGCCGCGTTTATCAGTTAGGCGCGGCGCGGCGCGCCAATGCGCCCGCGGCTCCTCCGCCGCCCACAACGGCGACGCCGGCAGCCCCGCCGCCCCCGCCGCCCAAGGGCGGAAAAATTATTGCCGTGTTCGGAACGAAAGGCGGCGTGGGTTCCAGCACCATCGCGGTCAATCTCGCGGTGGCATTGCGCGAAGAAACCAAAGCGCGCGTCGCATTGATCGACGCAAATTTTGAATTTGGCGATTGCGGCGTCCTCTTGAATTTGCCGACAAACCGCACGATTGCCGATCTGAGCGAACCGACGCTTGACCTCGATGAGGATATTGTCGGCGGCACGATGGCGGGGCATAGCAGCGGCGTCAAAGTTTTGCTCGCGCCGCTCAAGCCCGAAATGGCTGAACTGATTACGCCCGCGCTCGTCAAGCAGTTGTTGGAAATTCTGCCGAAAATGTTCGACTATATCGTCGTGGACGTCTGGAAATCGTTCAATGAGTCGATGCTCACATTTCTGGACGCGTCCGAGCAAATTATTTTGATTTCGTCTGCCGACATCCCGGCAATCAAAAACGCCAAGTTGTTTTTCGAATTGAGCGAAGCGCTGGGTTATCCGCCCGAAAAAACCTTTTTCGTCTTGAACAAAGAGGACGGACGCAGCGGCATCAATGCGCGCGATATTGAAGCGAGCGTCAAGCATTCAGTGCGCGGTCTGATTCCGCGCGATGAACGTACGACGGTTCTGGCGGTGAATCGCGGCACGCCGTTTGTCACCGGTCAGCGCAATCTGCCGCTGACACAAGGGATTCTCGCGCTCGTGCGCGCCGTTCGCAAGCCGCAGGAAGAACCAGCCACTGCCGCTGCTGTCAAAAAAGCACGTTGAACTTGGCGTGGACAAATAGATATGGAGTTAATCGATGTCGCTTTTGAAACGTATTGAAAAATCCGGTCAGGCACCGCCGACGCCACCACCAACCGGCGGTCCCACGGGTCCCAATTCGCCGGAGGATTTGCGCCGCCGCCAAGCGCCCGCGCCGCCGCGGGATGCATATGCCGATTTAAAGACGCGCCTGCAACAAAAAATTGTCGCCGAACTCGACCCGAAACTCGATCTCTCCAAAACCGATCACGTCCGCAAGACGATCGAAGAACTCTTCAATACCTTGTTGGGGCTGGAAGATATCGTCGTCGCGCGCGCGGAACGCTTGCGCCTCTTTGATGAAATTCTTTCGGAAATTCTCGGCTACGGTCCCATCCAAAAATTGTTGAACGACGACACAATTACCGAAATCATGGTCAACGGACCGCGCAATGTTTTCATCGAACGGCGCGGCAAAATTGAAAAAGTGCCGGTCGTTTTCGAATCGGATCAGCACGTCATGCGCATCATCGACCGCATCGTCTCGCCGCTCGGTCGGCGCGTGGATGAGGGCTCGCCCTACGTGGACGCGCGCTTGCCGGACGGCTCGCGCGTGAACATCGTCATCCCCCCGCTCGCGCTGATCGGTCCGACGATTACGATCCGAAAATTTTCGCGCATTCCGTTCACGTTGGAGGAGTTGGTCAAGAACGGAACTTTTACTTCCGAGTACGTCGAGTTCGTCAAGGCAGCCGTCTCGGGAAAGTTGAATGTGATTATTTCCGGCGGCACCGGCACCGGCAAAACGACGCAATTAAATATTCTTTCGAGTTTCATTCCGGATGGCGAGCGGATCATCACGATTGAAAATGCCGCCGAGTTGCAACTGCGCCAAGAGCACGTGATCACCCTGGAGTCGCGTCCGCCGAACATTGAAGGCAAAGGCGAAGTAAGCATGCGTGACCTTGTCGTCAATGCGCTGCGGATGCGCCCCGACCGCATCATCGTCGGCGAGGTGCGGTCGAGCGAAGCATTGGATATGTTGCAGGCGATGAACACCGGTCACGAAGGTTCGATGAGCACGGTGCATGCGAACACGCCGCGCGACGCACTGCATCGTTTGGAAACGATGGTGCTCATGTCCGGCATTGAACTTCCGCTCAAAGCGATTCGCGAGCAAATTGCGAGCGCGCTCGACGTGATCATTCAGATCGAGCGAATGCGCGATGGTCAGCGCCGCGTCGTTGCCGTCACCGAAGTGCAAGGGATGGAAGGCGACGTGTTGGTCACGCAGGAAGTTTTCAAATTTGAAAATGCCGGCATGCAAGATGGAAGAATTATGGGCAAATTGAAACCGACCGGCATCCGCCCGAAATTTATGGAGAAATTGGAAGCGGCAAGCATTTTTCTTTCGCCGCAAATTTTCGGATTGGACAAGCGGTTTTTCCAGTAGCAAAATGGATCTTGCCCGCTGATGCTACTGCGGTGTAATCGAGTTGGTGATGATCCGAGAGCAATTAGGCAGTCCGATATTGTACGAACGCCAAAAAGCGTTTCGCCGCAAAGCCGGTTATTTGGCGGGACCGCCGATCATCGCGGTTGGTTTGCAAGCGCCTGAAAATATTGGCGCGGTTTTGCGGCTCGCCGACGCTGCCGGATCCAAGCGCGTCATCTTTGTCAACTGCGAGAATACGCTTCAAGATCGTAAACGCATTCAACGCACGGCGCGCAATGGCGATGCGTTCGTGGAATGGGAGTGCCAATCGCTTTCCGACCTTATCGCCGGCGCGGCGCTTTATCAACCGTTGATTGCGCTCGAATTGACGAACGATTCGACCAGCATCTTTGCTACCCAATTGCCGGCGCCATGCTCGGTCGTCATCGGTAATGAGAGCCACGGCATTCCGGCTACCTTGCTTTTGCGATGCCAAACTGCCGTGCACATCCCGATGTACGGCGTGAATGGCTCTATGAATGTAACCCACGCGCTCGCCATTGCTTTATTTGAATGGCGCAGGCAGCATTCCGATTGATGCTCTTGATCAGAGCGCGTTGAGGAGCGCAAAATGGAACTCGCTTTTGGTTTCAGCTTAATGGCGTTTCTTGCCATCTTTCTCGTCTTTTTCGGTGTCGACCGCATGTTGAGCGCGCGTACGACGGTGATTGGATCGCGCTTGGACCGTTACGCGTCGCGCTCCACGACGATGGAACCGGAAGAAGTCGCGGCAACAACGTCCGCCGGCGGGTTCAACCGGCTTAACAAAATGATCGCGTCGCGCGGCGGCTCGCAAAAGATCGCTACGGAACTGGCGCGCGCGGATCTGAAACTCACTCCGTCCGAATATCTTCTCCTCAACATTGCCACCACGTTGGGCGGCTTTTTGATCGTCCTGCTGTTGACGCGCACGAATTTGATCGGCGCGCTCATCGGCGGGCTGGTCGGTTTTTATGTGCCGCGGTTTTATGTGCGCCGCTTGCAACGCGGGCGGCTGAACGCGTTCAACAATCAATTGGGCGACACGTTGATTCTCCTTTCGAATTCGCTCCGCTCCGGCTATGCGCTGTTGCAATCGATGGAAACCGTGTCGAAAGAACTGCCGCCGCCGATGTCCACCGAATTCGCACGCGTCGTTCGCGAAATCGGTTTAGGGCTGGGGTTGGAGGAAGCGCTGGCGCATCTATTGGCCCGCATTCCGAGCGAAGACCTGGACATGGCGATCACGACCATCAACATCCAGCACGAGGTCGGCGGCAACCTCGCCGAAATTCTGGACACGATCGCGCACACGATCCGCGAACGCGTTCGCATCAAAGGGCAAATCCGCGCGCTGACCGCGTCGCAACGCATGTCCGGCACCGTCGTCGCCATTTTGCCGATCGCGCTTGGCGCATTCATGATGATGTTCAATCCCGGCTATATCGGGCGCATGTTTGCGGAATCCTGCGGCATTATGATGCTGATCGGCGGTGCGGTCACCGTTACGACCGGCTATTTCGCGATTCAAAAGATCACGGAGATCGAGGTGTAAGATGGCGTTGCTCCTGGCGGCTCTCATGGGATTGGCGATCGTGATGGTGTTTGTGGGCATGAGCGTTTCGCCCCAACCTACGGCAGTGCAAGCGCGCTTGCGGACCTATGGCGCGCGTCCGCGCACGCTGGCGGAAATCGAACTCTCGCAGCCCTTCGGCGAACGCATTATCCTGCCGCTGATTCGCGGCATTTCCGGATTCATCTCGCGCTTTGCGCCGCAACGCAATGTGGAAGAACTCAAACGCAAGCTCGATCTCGCCGGCAATCCCAACAATTGGTCTTCGGCAGATTTTCTGGGCGTGCGCGGTCTGGCGGCGCTCATCACCACCGCCGTCGTCGCGCTTCCGCTGGTAAGCTTTCGAGCGCCGGCGCCAAACTTTGTGCTGTTTGTCGTGATCGCGGCAGTGCTCGGTTTTTATCTGCCGCTCTTTTGGCTAAATAGCAAAATTCGCGGACGACAGCATAATGTCCAACGGGCATTGCCGGACGCGCTCGATCTGTTGACCGTCAGCGTCGAAGCCGGCTTGGGGTTTGACGCCGCCATCGTCAAAGTTGTGGAGAAATCCGATACGGATCTCTCGCGCGAATTTGCGCGCGTGATTCAGGAAATTCGGCTCGGCAAAGTCCGCCGCGAGGCGTTGCGCGAAATGGCAAACCGCATCGGCGTGCCGGATGTTACCAATTTTATCGCCGCCGTAATTCAAGCCGATCAGTTGGGCGTGAGTCTCTCCAAGGTGCTGCGCATCCAATCCGAGCAAATGCGCGTCAAACGCCGCCAACGCGCGGAAGAACTTGCCGCGCAAGCGCCGGTCAAGATGATGTTCCCGCTCGTCTTTTTGGTCTTTCCCTCCATCATGATCGTATTGCTGGGACCCGCGGTCTTGATCTTTATGGGGCAGGGTTTTGGCGCAAAATAAATTCCGGGCGCTCAATCGCGCGCGCGGCGCAACGCTCGTGGAAAATGGACGCGTCGCCGCGACAGCATGGGAACGCTTCAAGGGATTGTTAGGCCGCTCCACGCTCGCGCCCGGCGATGGATTGCTCTTGAAAGGCGAACAAGCTATTCACACAATTGGCATGCAATTCGCGATGGACGCGTTGTTCTTGGACAAGGAAGGACGCGTGTTGCGAATTGAGAATGCCATGCGTCCGTTGCGATTGACGCCATTCATTTTCCGGGCGGCGGACGTACTGGAACTGCCCGCCGGCGCGATCGCCGACTCGCGGACGCAACTCGGCGATCAAATCGAAATCGAAATCTTGGTCTAGCCGGTTGCAACTGTAGCATAGCCCCTCGTGGGCGACGCGCACAAGGCGCTATGCTACGTTGGCTCTCCGACAACCTGCTAGCCCGAAATCACTTCTTCCGGTCGCGGAGGAGTATGCTGACACGAATCTCGCGACAGGCGCACGCACTTTATCGAGCGATCCTCGATCTTCTCTTTCCGCCTCGCTGTGTCACGTGCGGGCGCCTCGGCGTTTGGTTTTGCGACGCCTGCCAAACCTCCATCCAAAAGATTGGCGCGCCCATTTGTCCGCGTTGCGGTCGCCCCCTGACGCACTCCCCCTGCCCGTACTGCCAACGCGAGCCCTTGCACATTGACGGCACCCGCGCGCTGGCATTCTTTGAAGACAAAATGCGCGAGGCAATCCACGCGTTCAAGTACAATCGCCGCGTCGAGCTGGCGCCGATCTTTGCCGCGCAGATGGACAACTATTTGCGCGCGCAACAGATTCCCTTTGACGTCCTCATGCCGGTGCCGCTCCACCCCGCGCGCGAAAAGGCGCGCGGCTATAATCAATCGCTCTTGCTCGCGCGCGAATTGCAGGCACGGCGCGCGGTCGCGCTGTGGGATCGTGATTTGATGCGCGTGCGCGCGACCCAGCCGCAAGTGGAATTGGACGCGGCGGAGCGCCGCGACAATGTCCGGGACGCGTTCGCCGCGAGCGCGCGCGTCCGCGGTCGGCAAATCTTGTTGATTGACGACGTGTGCACGACCGGCGCGACGATGGACGCGTGTAGCGTCGCGCTGAAACAACAGGGCGCGCAATCCGTGTGGGGATTGGCGCTCGCGCGCGGGAGGTGATGCCTGACGGCGATTGCCGGCAACCGATTTGAAAATGAATAAAGGAGAACGCGATGCAACTCCAAATTCAAGGCAGAAATCTCCGGGTTTCCCAACAACTCAAAACGTACATCGAGAAAAAGATCGGCAAGTTGGAACACTATTTGCCCACGCTCAAGCAGGCGCGGGTGGAACTCAAAGTGGAGAAAACGCGGGACGAGGCGCAACGCGAGGTCGTTCAAGTGACGCTGTTCAACAACGGGCACATCTTGCGCGGCGAGGAATGCGCGCCGGAATTTGCGACCGCCGTCGATATCGTGCTGGAAAAGTTGTACAAACAAATCGCCCGCTACAAGGAAAAACATTATCACCACCGCGCGCATTCCGCGGAGACGCCGGCGTTAGCAACGCCCGCCGAGACGGGCCGCATTGTCCGGCGCAAGCGAATCGCAACGCCGCCGCTCACCGAAGAGGAAGCGATCGACCAAATGGAATGGCTGGGACACACATTTTTCCTGTTCGCTCATCCCGACACTGGCGCGGTCAATCTGCTGTATCGCCGCGCCGATGGCAGCTACGGGCTAATCGAGCCGGTGATCGAAACGCGGAAATAAGAACTAGTGCAGCCACTTGAAAAAGTTGCATACCAACCCGATTGGAACTCACACTCAAATTCGCCTGAAAATCCAGGTCGAACCTCGCACTTCACCTGCCCTTGCGGGCGGTGCAAGGGTCAAGTGGATGCACTACTACCGGGGGTTGGAAATCCAACCCCCTTTTGCTTGCGCGGGTATGTTATAATGCCAACAAGATTGCCCTGCTCTTTGCGGAGGAGTTAAAATGCCCAAGCGCAAAACCAAAGCCATAAAAAAAATAAAGCGCGCCCCGCCGGGACGCCCCGCCGCGCCGCGTAAAATCGCACGATCAAAATCGGCGCGATCCAAACCGCCGGCGTCCAAGCCCGCCCCCATTTCCCAGCCCTCCGCCGCGACGTTTACCCAAGAGTATCGCGAATATTTGGAACGCTATCGAATGAAGGGCAAAGGTCGCCTCCGCCTCAGCCCCGTCGATTTTGAAAAGTGCGACAACGAACTGATTGACCTCTTGACCATTCAAGCGGATATCGGCGCGCTGCCCGATGAAGGCATCGTGCGCTTGCAAGAATTGGAATACCTTTTGCTCGATGGCGAATCCTAACGCCGGGGCGTCGGAGTGAGTCGCGTTATTCTGTTTGTTTGCACCGGCAACATCTGCCGCTCGCCGATGGCGGAAGCCTTCTTCAATCAGATCGCGCGCGCACGCCAAGAAGACGCGGCGTGGGTCGCCCATTCTGCCGGCACTTGGGGGCTTGAAAATCAACCGGCATCCGGACACGCCCACACCGTGATGGCGCAACGCGGGATCGATCTGCGCCAACATCGCGGGCATGCCGTGACGCGGACAGACGTGGCGACGGCGGACGCGGTGATCGTGATGACACAGAACCATCGCGACGCGCTCGCCGCGCAATTCGCCGCGGACGCGTACAAAATCCACTTGCTCAGCGAGCTGGCACAGCAATCGTTTGACATTGCCGATCCGTACGGCGGCGCGCTCGCTGAATACGCAACGTGCGCCCAGCAGATCGAAAATCTCATCGCGAGCGGATACGATCAAATCAAAGCGTGGGCGAGCCAGCCGCCGCGTTGAGCCGGGATTGAAATTTCCGTAACCGTTCAGCCCAGTCTCACACCTGCGCTTGCATAACCGCCAGGGCAAGTGTGCGAAGCAATCTCCGGCTTGGAATCGAGATTGCTTCGCACAAACCGCTCGCAATGACAGGCGAGAAGTTCATGCGAACCCCCTTTGAAAAACTTGCCGCCACCTTCCGCCAACTACCGCTACGTCTCGCGCGGGATCGCCGCGTGCGCAATCGCTTGGAAATTGGCAGTGCGATTGCTTTGGGCGCGGGACTGTTAGTCGTCAGTTTTCTCCTTTTAGATTTCCTTTCCCCACTTTCGGGCGCGCTGAATTATTTTCTCTTTGAACCGGCTTCCATCACGCATCCGCTGGTCGAGCAGGATCGCCTGCTCCAAGCGGTGATGATTTTTCTCTTCGCACTCCTCGCCGGCGCGACCCTGCCGCATTTGCGGTTTTTGACCGCCGCCGGCGTCTCGATTATTTATTTGCTCATCTACCTCGCCTACGCGTTCCAAAAAGTGGACGCCGGACTGATCGTCCAACCGCTCTACCCCGCGCTCGCGCTCGCGCTAACCTTTGCCGGCGCGATGCTCGTGCGCTATTTCGCCGAAGACCGCCCGCGCGCGATGGTTGATCGCCTCTTTCGTCGCAACGCACCGCCGGACACAATCGAGCGCGTCGTAAAGTTTTTTGACGGCGGAGGCGTCGCGCTCGCCGGAGTTCGGCGGATGGTGACGGTGCTGTGCATCGACCTGCGCGATTTTGACGCGTTGGCGGAAACGCTCGCGCCGCCGGCGCTGGTCAACCTCGTGAATCAATATCTCCAGATGTTGGCGGCAATTGTGTTTCGGTATGAGGGCATCCTCATCAAACAATCCAGCGATACGTTGGTGGCGGTGTGGAATCTGCCGCTCGATCAATTCGATCACGCGCTCCGCGCGGTGCGCGCCGCGCGCGAAATCCGCGCCGAGGCGCGCGCGGCCGCCAAATCGAAAAAGATCAGCGTGGAGATTGGCGTGGGAATTGCGACTGGCTACGGGGTCGCCGGCAGAATGGGAGCGACCCCGCGCGGCGAGTACGGAATTATCGGCGACGTCGCGACGCTGGCAAGCCGATTCGCCGGGAAAGCCGAGCGCGGAATTTACTTGGATTCACTTACCCGCGAACAGATCGGGGCGGATTTTGATTCGCGCGAATCGAATCCCATGCGCGTGCACGGCAACGCCGATCCGGTGACGGTGTGGCGGATTGTTGAACTAGTCGAGGACGACGCCGAAGCGGAGAATGAAGCCAGCGCGGAGAGCGTTTGAAGCGAATCGAATCAAGGATTTTTGCGAAGCCAGTATTCTCGAAACGCGCGCAAGCGCGGGAGCGATTCGAGATCTTTCTGCCGACCGGTTGCCGCTTTGCTGGCAATGATATCATCAATGTGGCAGACCGGAAAACCCTCTACGTCCACATGCCGCGCCCAGGCATCCTGAAAATGTTCGATTCCATCCGGCGCAAAAATAATATCCAAATCAAATGGACCGTTTTTCAACTGAACGAAATCTTTGCCGCGTTCAATTTCGCCGACTTGTTCTTTCGTCAAATCGAAACCCAACTCGCATAGGGCTTGGGTGAGCGCGCGTCCACTCGCCGAACTCTTCTCGACAAAGAGGTCGGCGTCTTGGGTCGTATCAGAAAAACCCAAAAGAATCGCTCCCGACTTGCCGATGAACAAATAGCGAACCTCATTCCGCGCGAACGCGTCGCGAATTTCTTGCGCCTGACGATATTCAAACGCGGGCATACCCTAACCAGTCCGGTAAATTTTCCTCGCACCAACGGCGATACTCTTCCATCGTGTCAAAGGAGCGATACGGCGCGTCGTCCAAGACCGGCTTGTAGGTCTGGATGAACGCATACCGCATCCTGACTTTTAATGGTCGCCGAGCCGCGGCTTCAAACTCTTCGAGCCATTCGCGCGGGATGTCCAAGTCCGCAAACTTTAGTTCCTCTTGCTTTGTCATTGCAACATCATTCTAGCGCGATTCGCCACTTCGGTCAATCGTGTTTTCGATTCCCCACAACATCCTCTGCCGCACGAACGCGTAGTACGCCATCAGCACGCTCAAGAGCAACCCATGTGCGCCGTCGCGCCAGCCCTGCAATAAGACATACCGCCGGAAGAATTCACGCACCGGCTGTCCGACAAACCCGCGCGCCCGCGCGCGCTTACCTTCGTTGAACCACACCTGCGCCTCGTAGCGCGTATACGCGATTTGCTTGGCGCGGAATTGCGCCAGCGATTCGTAATTGTAATGAATCAGCGGCTCGCGCAAATAGCCGGCTTTTCCATCCCATACCAGTAATTCATGCACGTGCCGCGTGAGATCAAAATGCCCAAAGCCCTTTTTCAAGACGCGCGGCTGATAGTCCGGCGACCAGCCGGTGTAGCGAATCTCTTTGCCGAAGATGATGTTGCGGCGGGGGATCCAATAACCCACTAAAGGAGATTGGAGATTAGAGGTTAGAGATTGGAGTTCTGCCGCGAGCGCGGGCGTCGCGCGTTCGTCGGCGTCAATGAAGAAGATCCAATCGCCGCGCGCGAGGTCAATTGCCGCGTTGCGCTGCGCGGGATAGTTGTCGAACGCGCGCAACTCGACCCGCGCGTCCATCTCCTGCGCAATTTCAACCGTTCCGTCGGTGCTTCCCGAATCGAGAACCAGCAGTTCGTCGGCGAACTCGCGCACGGAGGCGAGGCAGGCGCGGAGGTGTTTTTGTTCGTCGCGGGTAAGAACAACGACAGACAAACTTGGCACTCATTCTCCTTGAACACGCGACGAACTGCGAATGAGCAATTCGTTCACCGCCGCATAAGCAGTCAATTTTCGTTGCGCTTCCTCTTGTGTAACCACGCCTTCGCGCGCCTCTGCCCGCGCACGCCGCGACAAATCCTTCAGCCCCGCCCGCACCAACCGCCGCGCCGCCGTGCGAAACGCCGGCGAATAATGCTTCTCGAACAGCCGCCAGCGCGCGCGCCATAGCTCGACAAACATGCGCTCCCGAAACTGCCGCGTGCTCTGCGCCTCGTGATGTACAATTTCTGCACTCGGCACGCACCAGATTTCCCAGCCCGTGCGTTTGATCCGCATTGCCCAGTCAATCTCTTCGCAATATATGAAAAAGTTTTCGTCGAGCCAGCCCACCTGCTCCGTTGTCTCTCGCCGCACCACAAAATCCGCGCCGAGCGGGTGATCGATTTGGAATGGTTCGCCGCGCTGGTACGCGGAACGCGGATATCGCCCATTGATGCGCGATTCGAGCAGACGCCCGTGCAGTGGGAAAAAATCGAAAAAGATTTGCGCGAGTCCGGGGAACATGAATGCAGAATGCTGGAGCGTTCCATCCGCATAAAGCAATTTGCCGCCGCACGCGCCGGCGCGCGGATGCGCGTCCATGAATTGCACCAGCATTTCCAACGCGCCCGGCTTCACGACGGTATCCGGGTTGAGCATCATCACATATCGCCCGCGCGCTTTCGCGAACGCTTGATTGTTTGCCGCCGCAAAGCCGCGATTTTCGCGATTCTCGATCAACTGCACCGCCGGAAATTTTTCGCGCACCATTGTGGCGCTGTGGTCGGAGGAGGCGTTGTCAACGACGAAGGTCTCAAGTCGCAAGTCGCAAGTCGCAGGTTCCAGGTCGCAAGTTGCAAGTTGCAGGTCGCAAGTCGCAAGCCCTGTCGCCGGCGGCGTGTGACGTGCGACCGACTCCAGACACTGTTCCAACAACTCGCGCACGTTGTAGCTGACGATGACAACGGACAAATCAATTGCAGATTGCAGATTGCGGATTGCGGATTCGCTCACATTTCACCTTTCACGACTCGCCACGCACCCATTCACCCAATCATCTGATCACCCAATGACCAACGCCATCGCCCCGTACAGCCCCGTCTCATCGCCCAACTGCGCCGGCACTATGCTGACTCCGTCGCGCATCGAGCGCATCGCGTTTTGATCGAAGGTGGCGCGAATGCTGGGATAGAGAAAATCCCATGCATGGATCGCGACACTGCCGCCCAACACAAACAATTGCGCGTCGAACAGATGCAGCAAATTGACGATACCCAAGCCGATGTAATACCCAGCGCGCGCGTAAACTTCAAGCGCGAGCGCGTCGCCGGCGTGCGCGGCGCGGGTGATGAGCGCGCCGGAAATTTTTTCGGGATCACCGTCCGCGAGCGCGCGGAGGATCGAATCGCGCCCCTGCATCAGCGCGTCGCGCGCAGCGCGCTCAATCGCGGGACCGGCCGCGAGCGCTTCCAAACAGCCGACATTGCCACAACTGCATCGCGGACCGTTCGCGTCGAGCGTCTGATGCCCGACTTCGCCGGCGAAGCCGCGCGCGCCGAGCAGTAATTGGTTATTGGTAATGATGCCGCCGCCAATGCCGGTGCTGATCGTGATGTAAATCATTTCACTCTGCCCGCGCCCCGCGCCGTAACGATGCTCGGCAAGCGCGGCGAGATTCGCGTCATTGCCGACCAATGTCGGCACACCGAATTCTTTTTCCAGCCGCGCCTTGAGCGGAAAATTGTCCATCCCCGGCAAATTAGGCGCTTGCAAAATCACGCCGCGCCACGGATCGAGCGGTCCCGGCGCGCCAACCCCGATGCCCTGCACGCGCGACCAATCGTCGCCGACGGCGCGGATCGTTGCGACGAGGCGCGCGTAAATCGCGTCCGCGCCTTCTTCCGCGCGCGTAGGTTGCGCGGTTTGGTCGAGAATTTTGGCGTCAGCATCGAATAACGCCGCGCGAATTTGCGTGCCGCCGAGATCAACCGCAATGATTCGATCATGCATCGGCAAAAGTATACTACTCAAATTGCCAAATAGAAAACCCTCGCGACCAAATGATCCGAGGGTTAGCCGAACTTGGCGTCTCAGTACATCACAATTTCATAAAGGGGGAAGCGCTCTCTAG
>JACQGS010000142.1 GCA_016199405.1 Chloroflexota bacterium
ACCGCATAGCCCTGCGCGGCGAGCAGTTGCATTTCGTGAAAGAACGCCGCGCCAAACGCGGCATGCGGTCCGCCGTGAATTTCGAGTAATGCCGGAAATTTTTTTGACGCTTTCCACCCAACCGGCTTGAGCACCCAACCCTCGACCGCTCTGCCTTCGTTCTTGAAGCCGAATTTTTCGGGCTTTGAAAGTTCTATCTCCGCGAGCAAATCGAGATTGAATTTGGTCAGGCGTTTCAAAGTGCCGCGCGGATCAGAAACATACAGATCGTTCGGATTGAGCGCGTCGCTGATCGCGAGCGCAAGGCGTTGCGTCGCGCGCGCGTAGGTCGCTTCGTAGATTTGGTGATTGCCGCGCGTGATCGGCTTGACCTTGCCGCCTTTTGCCGGCGCAGCAAAAAGTTGATTCGTGCCGCCTGCGGTTGCGAGAAAATAAAGCGTCTTGCCATCGCGTGACCAGAGCGGCGCGGGTCCGGCGCCTTCCGGCGCGGCGCGCAAATCGTTCAGCACCGAATTGCCATAGCCGAGATCGAAATTGAGCGTAATTTTTTTCGCGCGTCCGCCCTTTGCCGGCATCACGTAAATATCCGGCTGCGTCACGCGCCCGAATTCGTTTTCGTGACCGACGAACGCGATCCATTTTCCATCCGGCGAAAATGCCGGCGAGTGGCGCGGTCCTTTGCTTTTGGTGAGCGGCTTGATCGTGCCGCCCTTTGCCGGCACGCTCCACAAATCGGTGACGGTCGTTTCGTCGGCGCGCGCGCTCCGATTCGTCACAAAGACAATCGTTTTGGAATCCGGCGACCAACATGCTTCGCCGTGATTGAAATTGCCGCGCGTCAGTTGCCGCGCTTTGCCTTCACTCTCATTTTGAAAAGGCGAGGGAATTACAAAAATCTGCCGCCACGCGTAATCCCAAAACCCGTCGCCGTCGAATTTGTAATTCAGCCGCGTGTACGATTTCACATCCGAGTTTTCGCGCGCACCATTTTCCACTCTGACATCTTTCGTCATGACTTTCGCCGTGTAGGCGATCAACATTCCATCCGGCGACCACGCCGCGGCGCTCGGCTTGTCGGCGTCGTGCGTCAAGCGAATCGCTTCGCCGCCGTCGAGCGAAATCAAATACAACTGCTCTTTTTTTTCGTCGTCGCGATTCGACAGGAACGCGATCCATGTTCCATCCGGCGACCAGCGCGGCGCGCGATCTTTGCCCGCGCCAAAAGTGAATTGCGCGGCGGGCGCGGCGCCATCGCTCGGTACGAGCCAGATGTGCGAATCGTACTGGTCGTTTTCCAAACTCGGCGCGGTGCGCACGTACGCAATCTGCTTGCCGTCCGGCGAAATTTGCGGATCGGACACCAGTTGAATTTTGAATAGATCGTCAATCGTGATGGGACGTTTAGGCATTTTGAATCTCCTGTAGGCAGGGTTGCATTTTTAGCGGGTCGGGCTCAATTCCAGCGGGTCGGGCTCAATTCCAGCGGGTCGGGCTCAATTCCAGCGGGTCGGGCTCAATTCCAGCGGGTCGGGCTCCCACGCCCGATCACTCTGATGAACGCTTGTACTTTCCCACCAACTCTGCCAATTCCTCTTCACCCATCTTCACGCGCCACTCGTCAATATCCGAAAACGGGTACGGATCAATCGGTTCTTTCACCAAACCTTCGCGCCACGGATTCAACAGCGTGTATGCAACCTTCTGCCAGTACATTTTCTCATTCCGAATCATTTCATCCCAAGGATTACCTTGCCAAATTTTGACCTTGGTCTTGTTGCCAAGCGTTTCATTGATGAGCGTCGCGGTATACGAATCAACCGCATGCAGGATTTGAGAGATTGTCTTTTTCTTGCCGACATTCAATACCACGTGATAGTGGTCCAGCATCACGCAATAGGCATCCATTGTAAATTCATATGCGCGTGCGTAATGCTTCCACTGGTCAACCACAATCTGCGCGAGGCGAGGATTGACGAACCACTTGCGTCGC
This sequence comes from Chloroflexota bacterium, assembly GCA_016199405.1. GTDB lineage: Bacteria > Chloroflexota > Anaerolineae > UBA4142 > UBA4142 > JACQGS01. The sequence goes on from JACQGS010000142.1 coordinate 1,991, forward strand.
TCATCGGAAACGCAAGTAATGAAATAGGTTGCCTCTGGAAGAATCGGTCTGCCTGTGCGCGTCATTTGTTACCGTTTCACCAACAGCCCGACCAATGGCGGCGTGGGAGCCGCCTCTACTGTTTCGCGGTCAATTGCTCTAACCGATCCACATACTGCGCGAGCACTTGAAACGTTTTTTCGACCGGCGCCGGCGTCGTCAAATCCACGCCCGCCATTTTCAGCGTATCGAGCGGATACATCGACCCGCCCGCGTTCAAAAACGCGCGATAATTTTCCACCGCGCGCGGCTTGCCGTCCAGCACGCCTTGCGCGAGCGCGTGCGCGGCAGAAATGCCGGTGCCGTACTGATAGACGTAGAAATTCGAATAGAGATGTGTCGCAAAGCGCGCCCACGTAATGCCGATACGCTCGCGATCCACGACGACGCCGTCGCCGTACGCTTCGGCAAACAAATCCGCGCACAACTCGATCATGCTTTTCGCGGTGAGCGGCTTGCCGCGTTCCACGCGTTCGTGAATCTCCAATTCAAAGCGCGCGAGCGTCGGCATGATCAGAAAATAGCGATGGAAATTTGCCATCGCTTCTTCGATGATCGCAATCTGAAAATCTTCCGCCGTCGTTGCGAGCGGTTTTTGCGAAGCAATCTCCATGCCGCTCGGGGATTGCTTCGCCGTTTCACGGCTCGCAATGACACTGGCATTCTTGAGCAAATACCCGCGCACGAGCGCCTGATTGAAATTCGACGCGACCTCCGCGAGGAAAATTCCGTAACGGCTGTACACAAACGGCTGTGCCGCGTTTGTGAATTGCTTGTGCATCGAGTGCCCGAGTTCATGCGCGAGCGTGCTCATGCTAAACAAATCATCGTTGAAGCTCATCAAAATAAACGGACGCGTGCCCATCAAGCCGGTCGAGAACGCGCCTTGCCGCTTGCCGACGTTCGGATATTTGTCGACCCAGCGTTCTTGCAAAACGCCGCGCCGCAACATATTCGCGTAATCCGCGCCGAGTGGCGCCATCCCCGCACCGATCCAATCCACGGCTTGTTCAAACGATACGCACGGTTTCGCCGATGTCAGCGGCGCGCGCTCGTCGTAAATATAAAGTTTTTCGACGCCGAGCGCGCGGCGGCGCACGTCCCAATAGCGATGCCATGTCGGCAAATTCTTTCTAAAAGTCTCGATGAAATTCCGATAGACGGGTTCCGGGATATTATTTGCCGAGAGCGCGGCGTCGAGCGAAGATTTGTATTTGCGCGCGCGCGCCATAAAGACATCTTGTTTGACGCCGGCGGAAAGAATTGCCGCAATCGCATTTTTGTTCGCGAGATGCGCGTCCGCGTAACCCTCCCACGCGGTGCGGCGGATCTCGCGGTCGGGATGTGTGAGCAGCGCGTTGATCGTTCCTTGCGTCACCTCGAGTGGGTGTTGTTCTTCATCAAGCATGCGCGCGTACGGGAAACGCATTTCCGCATCCGTCAGCACGCCGTGCGCCGCGACGGCAGTGCGAAACGGATCGCTCACCGCGCTCAAGATTTCTTCGACCTCGCCGGAGCGCACGTGCGCTTGACGCCGATAGAGCCGATCAAAATAATGCGCGTAAATTTTCAAGCGCGCGTTTCGTTTCATCCACTGCTTGAGTTTCGGCAAACCAATTTTCAAAATTTCCGGCTGGGCAAAAGACATCGCCGCATCGACGCGGGCTTGCAGCCCCCGCGCACGATCGTTCATCGCCGCCGCGCGCGCGTCGCCGGTGTCGGTTGTGAAGAACATGCTCGCGTACAACGACACTCTGCCGATCCGCTTGCCGATTTCCTCCACCGCGCCCAACCATTGCGCGAGCGCGTTCGCGGTTTTCAATTTGCCGCGCTGTTTCGCCAGCGCGGGAATTTGCTTTTCCAGCCATTGAAAATCGGCTTCCCATGCCGCGTCCGATGCGTAAACGCTCGCAGTGTCCCACGTGTCTTGAATTGGAATTTCACTACGCTGACGAATATCTGGCACTAAATCCTCCAGCCAATGAGCGACCACAAGGTCGCCCCACGAATTTGCCCGCGCATCTATTTCAGAACACTATTTCAGAATCTGGTGATTACCCATAAGTCGTTTGTAAAGTTGAATGCACGCTCGGTGGACGCTTCCCGACTACGCGCAAGGGCGGAATCTGAGTGCGAAACAACTTGACGTTTGAGTTATGGGTAAT
>JACQGS010000144.1 GCA_016199405.1 Chloroflexota bacterium
ATCAATATGGATTTGGTGTTGCGCGAGATCGAGCGTTGGATCGTGGAACGCGAACGCCAGTACGTCTGCGCGTGCCCTGTGTTCACGGTTATGGAATGTCGCCGCGACGCGCGCCTGCGCACGATCGTCAATCGTGCCGGCTTGGCGACGCCGGATGGGATGCCGCTGGTTTGGTTGGCGCGACGGCAGGGCTTCCGCCAGGTTTCGCGCGTATATGGTCCCGACCTGATACTGGCGCTGTGCCAACTCTCCGCCCAGAAAGGTTACTCGAACTTTTTCTATGGCGGCGCGGCTGGGGTCGCGCAAGAACTCGCGCAAACGATGGCGCGGCGATTTCCCGGCTTGCGGATTGCCGGCACGCATTGTCCGGCATTTCGCCCGGCGAAGACGCTCGAAGAGCCAGCGGTGATTGAAAAAATCAACGCGACAAAGCCGGATATTATTTGGGTTGGACTTGGGTCACCCAAACAAGATTGGTGGGTCGCGCAACATCGTCCATTGCTGGATGCGCCGGTTTTGATTGCGATTGGCGCGGCGTTTGATTTTCTCACGGGTCGCGTGGCGCAAGCCCCGGACTGGATGCAAGCACGCGGGCTAGAGTGGTTTTTCCGGCTGGCGCAAGAGCCGCGACGCTTGTGGCGGCGTTATTTGATCAACAATCCACTCTTTATCGCCTACATCCTCATGCAATCAACGGGTCTCAGGAAATTCGAGACCGATTGGTAAGGAGGGACAAATGTACAAACGTCTTACGACCGACTTTATGGTCTTTATGTTTCTCTGCGATCTGTCATTGACGCTGATCGCCTTACCCTTTGCGCTGTTCATCGTGACGACGTTCACGCTGTCGCCAAATTTGCCTCCCGATGTGGAGTTGCCTACGGCGATTTATCCGATGGTCGCCTTCGTTTGGATGGTCACTTTCTCCATCCTGTCGGTGTACGATCCCAAGCGCGTCCTGCGTTTCGTTGAGGAAGTTCAACTCGTCGCGCTGGCAAGCACCATCGCCGCCTTCGTTCTGGCGGGCGTTCTCTATCTGTCCTATCGCGATGTTTCGCGGTACGTCTTTCTCGTTTTTCTCTCCGCCGACCTGTTTGGGTTGATCGCGTACCGCGTCGCGATTCGCGCGTATTGCCGACTATCGGCTCAAGTTCGGCCGCGGGAAACGACGCGAATGTTGATCGTTGGCGCGGGCACGCTCGGATGCGAAACGGCGCGCGCGCTCCGGGCGTACGATTGGGCGGGACTCGAAGTGATTGGTTTTGTGGACGACGACCCTCCGGAAAAAAACGTCGAAGGGTTGCCGATGCTCGGCGCACTGAGTCAAGCGCCGCGCATCGTTCGGGAGATGAACGTCGAAGAAGTTCTCGTCGCGCTTCCGCTCCCGGCGCAAAGCCGGCTTATCAATCTTGTCGCGGAGTTGCAGAAATTACCTGTCCGCATCAAGGTGATTCCGGATTTCTTTTCATTGGCGTTTGTCAAAGCGCAGGTCCAAACGCTGGCGGGGATGCCGGTCATCAGTTTGCGCGAGCCGGCGATTTCAGGGTTCCCGCGTTTCGTCAAGCGTCTAGTTGATCTGGCGGTTAGTCTCGTCGGCATCGTCCTAACGGCGCCGCTGATGCTGTTGATCGCGGTTGTGGTAAAACTGGATTCGCCGGGCCCGATTCTGTTCCGGCAACAACGCGTCGGCGAAAATGGCAAGTTGTTTTGGATGCTCAAGTTCAGAACGATGTTTGTGGGCGCGGACACCCAGAATGAAAAGTATACGAGGAATAGTGAAGATGCAAAGATCGTCCAGAAAAGTCACGATGATCCGCGGGTGACGCGGGTGGGGAGATTACTGCGCCGCGCCAGTCTGGACGAATTGCCCCAATTGTTCAACGTCTTGGCCGGCAACATGAGTTTGGTGGGACCGCGCCCCGAATTGCCCGGGCTGGTGGAAAAGTACGATCCCTGGCAATATCAACGTTTTGTTGTTCCTCAGGGCATGACGGGCTGGTGGCAAGTGAATGGTCGAAGTGACAAGCCGATGTATCTGCACACGGAGGACGACCTTCACTACGTTCGGAACTATTCCTTGTGGTTCGACCTGCAAATACTCTGGAAGACGATTGCGGTCGTTCTGCGAGGCAAAGGGGCGTTTTGACGACTTTGACGTAGGACACATTTTCGGGAGAGCAAAAGCATGAAGAGCCACCACGCGCGCGTCGCATTAACGATTTCCGCATTATTGCTCTGGCTGGTTTTAAGCGGGTGTACTCCGCCTCCGCCGACGAACACGCCTATTCCGAAAACACTGACACCGACCTACACCAATTCCATCTCGAGTGTCGTTCTCAATCCGACTTCACCGGCAAAACTGAAAACGGAGCAACGGGTCAATCTCACTTTCAAGTATTCAACCTCCGAGTCAGGCGGCGTCATCATTTATGCGCGCCCGCGCGTCAAAGGCGCGCCGGCGCCCAACTATGGCGCTCACGCATCCCCGGTCTATCCGGTTGGCGAAGGGCGCGGCGAGGGCTTCATTACTATTCTCAGCGGCCAGGTCGCAGTGGATGAGATCAAATTCGAGATGTGGACTGCCGGACAGGCGAAATTGCTGTACCAATTCTCGATCCCAGTGAATTACCAGTTTGGGAACTAGCGCGCTTAACTATTTGTGTGGGCGATAATATAGTTGCTGATTTGCGATTGCCGATTTTCCATTTAGATGATTCCAATTGCAAATCGAAAACTCTGTCCTGACCCTAAACGAAGTGAAGAGGAAGGATCGAAAATCGAAAATCCTGTCTTGCAAGCGAGGTGTACCCCTGACTCGACCACCGTTAGCCAACCTGTTCGCCGTCCATGATCCCAACCCCGCCGCGCTGGACGAAACGAGGCGCGACCTGGAACGCGGCGGTGAATTCACGCACGTGTGGCGTCCTGCGCCCGGTTGGGTAGCGACAGTCGCGCCATTGCCCGGCTCGTCGCTTGAAGATGTCCTAGCGCGCGATCATCAAATCGCGTTTGCCGAGGGGCGCGATGTGGTGCTGGATGGATGCGTCAATGACCCTGCCGCGCGCGTGCGCGAGATCGCGGAACTTGCCGACTTGCATCCCGACCGGCTCGCGTCTCTGCCCGGCGATTTTGGGTTCATCCGATTTCGCGCGGACGGCGACGCGACGGTGGTACGTTCTTGCGGCGGACTCGTGCCGTTCTATCTCAAGCGGTCGGGAAATCGCTGGGCAATTGCGACGCGGCTGGGCGACATGGTGCGCTATTTGCCCGACGAGCCGCG
>JACQGS010000145.1 GCA_016199405.1 Chloroflexota bacterium
CGCGATTCCGCCCGGCACCGGCTGCGACGACCAATCCACGCCGGAGTTGGTGATCGTCGCGCGTGGAATGCCAGAATCTTTGATCGTCAAATTTTTTTCTGCGCGCGTCCGATTGCCGATCGCATCGCGCGCGTCCGCGACCACCGTATACGTTCCATTCGGCGGCGGCGATGCAAGCAGATCGATTCCGCCGTCGTAATCGTACTCGTGCGCGCCGGCTTGACTCAAGCCATCTTTGATCGCCAGCGTCGTTTTCTTTTCCGCCACTTCATAGCGCGTTTTGCCATCCGTCAGATACACATCAACTTTTGCCGGCTTGCTCAAGAAATAACGAATCGTCACGCGGTCGGCGATGCCGTCTTGATTCGGCGTGAACGCGTCCGGAAATACCGTATAGTTCATCAATTGCGGCGGCGCCGAATCGGCGTTCGTAATATTCAACTTTTTTTTCGCTTGCGCGATTTGCCCGTTCGCATCTTTCGCCTCGATCACGACATCATACGCGCCGTCGGGCAAGACGCGATCATCAATCGCGCCGGAGAACGCCGCGTCGTAACTGCCGGCGGGGCGCGGCTGATCGCGCCGAAAATAATGCGGCTGTCCTTGCGCATCCACGAAATAAATCGAAACCGTGGCTTCGCGGCTGACCGCATAGCGAATCGTCGCCGCGATATTCGGACTGCCGGCGTACGGCGCGATCGTTTCCGGATCAACGGAGACTTGGTCAAGCAATGCATTCCCCGCGCAGGCAGGCAAGAGCAAAAGCAAAACGCAAAGCGACAAAACGCGATTCAACGATCCTCCTGAAACGAACGTAAGTGTAATTCTAAATTCGCAACGCGTCAATAAAGCCACAATTGTCATTGCGAGCGATTTTCCCTGGCACTTGCGTTCCCGCCAGGGCAAGTGTGCGAAGCAATCTCCTTGCTCCAAGAGCACCTCGGGGATTGCTTCGCTTCGCTCGCAATGACGCTATCGCGTCACCTCAATCTCCGCGACGATCACGCTGTCGGCGCCATCCGGCGCGACCAAGCGCGTGCCGGTCGCCGGATCGTACAGCCCAATTTCGATTTTATACGCGCCTAGCGGCGCGCTCGCGTCAATCAACACGCGATAAACATCCGGCACGATCTCGCCGACGCGCCACGCGTTCGTCGGAAATTTTCCGTCGCCAGGCACACGATCGGCTTGCCCCCACAAAAAATTACCCTGCGCGGCGTTGAACTGCGCGCCGAGCACATGCACGAACGCGATGTAACTTTTTTCGATGGCGCGATCCGCGCGCCAGTAGAGGGTAATTTGTAATTGGGAATTCGGATTGACTTTTTTCCGTGGGAGATCATAGCCGACGAGACGAATCGAATTCCCGAACGCATAATCCACTCGATTGGCAATCTGTCCAACTCCGGCGGCGGGCGCGCGCGGCTCCACCGAAACGCGCGTGAGGGCGACCATTGTTTCGGCAACCTTCACCCGCACCGTATATTCGCCCGCCGCGTCGGCCGGCACGCGCAAATCGGAAACCACGCGCACGTCTTTGCCGGTCGCGATCTCCATCGCCGCGACCGCCGCGACGCGCCCAGCAGCATCGGCGAGTTGCATTTCGCCGCGCGTCGCGACGGCGTGCCAGTACGTTGCCACGCGCAAACTGTCGCCGGCGCGCGCTTCGCGCACGGGCAAATCAAAACCGGTGAGCGATGCGATTCGCTCGTTCGCGTCAGCCGGTTTGGGAAAAGCAATAAATGGAAGCGGATGTTGAATATTCAGGTTTGCCGGCGCGACTTGCGCCAGATCGCGCGCGTCGCGCGCATAGAGCGCGAGCCGTTTGTCGTCAAACGTCCACTCTTTTGTCTTGGGTAACTCGCGCGCGAGCCGCGCTTCCAACAATTTTTGCGGATCGGTCGCGAGCGCGTCTGGAATCGCCACAAGCCACACGGCTGGATGCCGCGCCAGCGCGCGCGTCACGAGCGCATCGGCGTCTTCCGCGCGCATCGGCTTGCCGTTGGGCGCGCCCGTCCAATCGAGCGGCGCGCGCAAATAGTACAGAAAGGTGGGCCACTCTTGATCGGTGTCGAGCAGGACGAGATCGCCTTGCCGCGCGTAAGCGTTGATCGTATTGGCAAGCGTCGCGTATTCATCACGCCGGCGGCGGTCGGCGTAATAATCGCGCAGAACGAATGCGGACGCGAGAAACGCGAAAAGAATCGCGAAAGACGCGAAAGAGCGCGAAAGCCGCGCAAGTTTCGCGATGCCGAACGCGAGCAGAATCGCGTACGCCGGCAGGAGGATGAGCAGATAGCGCGCTTGGATTTTCGGCGCAAAAAAAGAAACCGGCGTTAGCGAGAGAAGGTAGATGAGCAAAGGTGGGAGAAGGACGATCAGGGCGAAGAGGATTGATGCGTGTTGCGTGTTGCGTATTGCCGCGCGCCTTATTCTATTCTGCCAATCTGGCAATGCGCCAATGCATACAATCGCGGTAAACACAATCACAACCACCGCGTAATTCTCAATCTCCGTCGTCACGCCGAGCGGCAACACGGTTGCGACGAGCCGCGCGAAAAGTCCAAAATCAAAAACCGGCGCGGCAGTCCACGCCGCGGCATTTTGCAAATAGAGCAACAACCACGGTACAAAAAACGCGGCGGCAAGCGCGTTCGCGAGAATCCAAGTGATCAGTGATCGGTGATCAGTAATCAGTCGTTTGGGACGCACGAAAAGAATCAGCACATAAACATTCAGCGCGAGCAAAACGAGCGCGGCGAGGTAATGCGTCCACAACGCGAGTGCGGCGAAGAGGGCATAAAGAAAAACGTGCCGGGTGACACGTGACAAGGGAAGGATCAAGTTACAAGGGCGTATCCTTGCAACTTTTCTTTCCACTTGCCGCTTGACACCCGTCACCTCTCCTGTCACCTGCCACTTGTCACTTGTCAC
>JACQGS010000135.1 GCA_016199405.1 Chloroflexota bacterium
ACCGTCGGATTACTTTTGAGACAGGGTACTAGCGATTCGATATCCAACCAGAGTTGGCAGTGTGTCACTCATTCAATTCCTTTCAAGGTCCACTCGATCACCGTATTCGCGGTGCGATTCAAATTCACGAGATCCGCCAGTGGATAGCGACGACGACGACCCCTCGGCACGCTTCGCGTCAGGTCAGACTCTTCAGCCAACCGCATCAACTGCTTGCGCACATCGTCGGGAAATTTTCGCGATTTGCCGTTGACCGCATGATTGGTAAAGGGACTCGCGAGAAAGATTCTCCACGCCTCGGCGATGGTCTGCGCCGAGGCTTTCGGGATCGCGTTACTCCCGAAGCAGATCGCGCCACTCGCCTCGATGTTCGGAAGCGGCGCCGCGAAAAGGTGGGTGTCTCCTTTTAGTTCGGCATCCTTGAATGCCCAAACGTAATATCGCTGCTCGTAACCGAAAAAGGCGAGCGCGGGCATTGGAACGAGGAAGAGACGCTCCGACGGAACGTCTTTTCTCGTCGTCTTCTCTCCGCCGTCTTCGCGCGCAAAGGTGAAACGGTGTTGCTGGGGTGGGAAGGTGATCACGATCCATTCACCGCGTTTTCCGATGCCCCAGCGTCTCGCATTTGCCGGCAGCCAACCGGTTTCAAGCGTCTCCGCAGCGAAGGCAGCTCGAACCGCAGCCGCCAATACGAACTTGTAGGCCACACCGCCGTCCTTCGGGCGATAGCGAAAGAGATATTGATCTCCGCAGATGAAGAGGAGCGCGGCAGTTTCATCGGCGGACATCGGTGAGAGTTGCGCTAAGTTCATCGTGTCCAAGGTTCACCTCGTTCCATTGGCGAAGATTTACTCTCGCACCTGATTTGCTGATGAGGTCGGAACGGTCTTCAGCGCACGGTTCCACATCTTCACCAATCGCTTGAGCCAGTAGCGCGGATGCTTGTCCATCCGGTCAAGCAGCGGATTGAGTTGCGTAAAGATGCGCTGTGCCTTGCGCCATTCCTTCTTCAGATATTCCATCTCCGCTTCGCCCCAGAGATAATCTTCCCAACCGGTTTCCCACGAAACATCGAGCCACATATTTCCTGTGTCGTGCCCAACCAGTTCGATGAGCAGCGGGAAACGGACCGCCAGTCCCTTCGCGTGGCGACACAGTTCTGCGAAGTGGTCCCAGTCGCGCTCTCCTGAAGCCGGACGAAGAAGCGGTGGAAGCCAGGCTTCCCACAACATCGCATCGTCATCCGAGACGAGCGCCATCGCCGCGCGTAGTGACAAGCGCAGGTTCTCGGGTTCGTCTTCCCAGTCCACACCTTGCGGGTGGATCGGGATACTCGGCAAGCGTTCCATGTCGAACATCATCTCCGGAAGCGGGAACAGGTGTTGGTCGACGAGCTTGAAAAACTCAAGCTCGCGCTCCGAGTAGCCGCGTTCGGCGTGGTGGATCGGAATTACGGTGCTGGCGGTCGAGCGCGTGAACTGCTGGGGAAAGTAGCGGCGGTAGAGGAAGAGGATGTGGCTTGATTCCTGCCATACGCCGAGTTGTTCGACTACCTCGCGAGCCGGGATAAACTTGATCGAGCGCAGCCGTTGAATCGCGGCTGCCGCTGAAACAAGTTGAGGAGGAACAGAGGGCAAAAGAGTTTCTGGCGCAGCAATGGGATTTAGAATCCTTGGGGGATTCGCTGCGCTGAGGTAGGCGCACATTCGACAAGTCGAGTGAGGGCTTGATGCACTGAAGCGATGTCTTGATCGCCCGCTTCAATCGCGGCGGTGATCGTTGGCTCAAGCGCCAGGATGGTTGCCGGATCGCTCGTGTCGAGTTTTGCTTGCATCTGCATCCAGAGCGCGACTGCCGGGTTCATCTCGGCGGGACTCGCGACTAAAGCAGCCACGACCGCGCGTCCATTCCCTTTCCAATCCGCGCGTTTGACCACACTCACAACCACGCTGCCGTTTTCTTCTTTGCGATCGATTTGGGCGTTCGCAATCCAGGGCACGAAAGGTGCGAGCGCCGCTTTTAGGAGTTCGTCCTTTGCCGCGATTTCATCGGGCAACGGAAAATTTTGTCCGTCAATCTGAATCGTGATCATCCTGTCCTCCTAGAACAAGCCGATCTGTTGCTGGGGTGCCGTCGTAGCCGGCGCTTCAGGCCGCGGCCGATTGTCTGCGACATTCGCGTTCGATGTCGGCGAGGTAGAAAGTGTCGTCGCTTTCGCTTTCTTGCCACGAGCTGTTTTCGACGCGGTGACGACCGACTTGCGTTTGGCTTTCTCTTCCTTTTTCTTTTCGATTGCCTCACGCGCGGCTTGCTCCCGGGCCGGCAGTTCGGCTTTCAGTTCATCCAAGAGCGTCATGACAAGCGACGGAAGCACGCCAAGTTCGTTCCATCGCGCGACGCGTAAAATGGGTGTGTCCAAATGCGACCGCACGCCAATGACAACCATGCGTCCGCTCGGATTGTCGTCGGCGGGAAGAAGTTGCAACGCAATCTGAACGGTGCAGTGATCGAAATCGTAGGCTTGCTTTTCGATCTCGCATCGCTCGTCCGTTTCTTCCTCCGATTTTGCAGATGGCGCGTTGGCTTGCAGCGAAGTTGCAACATCATTTGCATTGGACGCGGGCTCGGGTGCGCTGGCTGCGCCGTCCCCATCCTCACTCTCTTCCAACTCTGCAGCGGGGATTTCATCTTCCGCGTCGTCCGTCCTGAGTGCATCAGTGTCTCCGGCACCGTCAACGATAATTGGTTCTGCACTCAGCGCGTTCGCGCCTTGTTCAACCGATTGCTCGGTTGGTGTCGCTCCATCCGGAACCTGCGTGGAGGTTTGAGGTTCCTCAACCTGTAATGTGTCGTTCGGATTGTCTTGTGCCATCACTTCTCCTTTATGCAGTGAATACTTGCCCTTGGTAGACAATGACCAGGATTTCACCTGACTCGTCTTGCCAGACAGCCCACACGTCATCGTCATCACTACCGTTCACGGCGACTTCTTGTGCCTCCGCGTACTCATTGAAGCGCGGATCATCCGGTTGCGGGCTCGTTAGGTGTCCTGCGCTGAACATAGATGCTCCTTTCCTTGAAGCCGCAAGGATTAACGCGCGGAGCGCATATCCATCCCGCGCATGAACCGCGTCAGGACACCAATCGGCTCGGCATCGGTATTGTCGAGCAAACTCCCAACGGCTTGGTCAAAGTAATCGGGCTGTTTTTCAGCGTGAAACTTTCCATCGCCGCCGCATTCCGAACACGGCTCGCCCTCTCCGTGACAGTCCGGGCATTTGATCCTTGCGAAATCGACAATACCGTCCAACGATTCTTCTTGCTTTTCATCGTGGAGGATTTCGACCGCGTCGAGGAACCGCAACGGATAGCGCGGACTGTTGCTGTAGCCAAAGAACCATTGGTGAAAGCGAGTGTCAGCGGCATTGGGACATCGCTTGGCGAAAACGTACCCTCCGCCGAAACAAGTTGGGCAATCGTTCTTCTCGATCCGACCACCCTGACATTTGGGGCAGATCCTCCCAAATCCACAGGATGGGCATCCCTCCCCATTCAAAAATCGCCTGACTTCATCAAGCGACAGATCGCCATCTCCTCTTGCATACGTGATGCCGTATGCCTCCCAGGACTCACCACACTTGTTGCATATCAAGTCACTCACTCGTCTTCTTTCCTTCTGTTTTCTCTACCTTCAGAACGATGGGCTTGCCCACCCAACGCTTGGCGGCACCCTTTCGTCCGATTTCATACAAGTCGTTTTCGATGGCGCTCAAATCGGCGCTCGCGAAACTTATCTCGCCGCCAACGAGTTCTTGAAACTTGCTCTCCGCGGCCTCGCCGTCGAATTCTTCAATATGCGTGTCGTGTTTGGTTCGGCGAGCGATCTCGAGCGACACCACTTGCCATCCCTCGGCCGGGTGATCGTACAGAACCGCCGACCAATTGCCGCGCCGGATGTGGATACTGGGGTGACGGTTGTTGTCGAAATCGGCTTCCCAACCGACCTTGATGATTTGGAACTTGAGTCTCACTCTATTCGCCTCCTTTCTGTGTATTTTCAAAATACAAACGACCAGACACCATTCGTCTGGTCGCTTACGCACGCTTTGAATTGCACAATCCGTAAACCCGGATGAGCTTCCTGGGTTTGAATCGAATCACGCTGAGGTCGCTGTCGGTCTAATCCGCGGCGGGTCACCCCGCTTTCGTTGTCGGTTCATCGCGGAGCAGCCTTCGGCGCATCACCGCCTCAACCCAGTTGTCCGATCCATCTCATCTTCGCTTCCGAGAACGGACCTCCTTTGTTGGGGCCTTCAGATCCGCTTCAACCGCTTCATCTGAATATCGCGCGTTGACAACCGCCATATATCCGCGTTGCATTCGATCAAGGATCACCCCAGATCGCGGTCGAGTTGGGTCAGCTCAACCAAGATCGTTTGATTCGCCTTGGCCAGCTCGCGCGTCGCCGGAGTAAAGCCGGCGCGACTGAATAGAGCGGAATGGGTTTTCCACCCCTCTCCGCCATCTGGCAAGTCCTCCAGCATGCGGGGCAACTTGGTCTCTAACAAGTCCTGGAGCACATCCCGGGCCACGGCATCCGTGCCCCACTTGCATTCGCCGGCGACCAGTTCTTTCTTGGACCAGTTGATTCCGACCACGTCGACTTGCACGTGCCGGCTCCAGTGACTCCCCACATCTTGGATTTGAAACGGCAGACGCTTGGTCGTGCTGGCGCGCCGAACCCACAGACGACACAACTCCTCGAACGCGGTCGCGCCAACGAAGGCACGCAGATGCTCTTGAATCGCGCTCACCGCGGCGTCCGGCTCAAAACCAACTTCGGCGCGATCCGGCGCGATGAAGCGAAAGTAAAAGCGCAGAAAAGAATCTGTCAGGTGATACCGTCCTTGGCGGCTCTTGAGTCGTTTGGTGGGCGGCACCGTCACGGGCAAGCGTCGTTCAATGAAACGCAATTCCTGCAAGCGCATCAAATAGGCGGGGAGATGGGTCTTGCCAATCAACGCGCCCTTGGCGATTTCGTCGAGGGTATGCGCCCCCATCCCAATCGCTTGCAAGATGCCCCGATGCATCCGCGGCTCGCTCAGTGCATCATGGAGCAAGGTGTCCGGCTCACCGGCAAAGGGACTCTTCTTGGAGAGAAACACCTCGCGCAGGTTTTCGGTCAGCGAGGCCTTTGGATTGATCCATTCCAAGTACGCCGGCACGCCGCCGACGATCGCATAGAGCGCGACCCGTTCTGCGACCGCCCACTTCGTCACAAAGAGCCGCAAGGTTTTGAATTCCAGCGGCTCCAAATGCAGTTGCCCGGTGAAACGTCCAAACAGGGGCGAGCCTTGCGCGAGCAGGGTCTCCATCGTGTGCACGTGTGATCCACTCAATAGGACGATGGCATGCGAATTCTTGAGCTGTTGATCCCACGCATGTTGGAGCGCGGAAAGGAATGCCGGATCCGACTCCGCCGCATGCGTGACCTCGTCGAGGATCAGAATCTTTTTTTGATCGCCGAGCAGGGGCGCGAAGGCGCTCCACAGGTCTGCCCAGGCCTCAAAGGTCGGCGCTTGGGTCATCGTCACGCCCAACATTTTGGCAAAGAGTTTCCGCCGTTGGATGCCGGCGGGTTCGCGCTCGGCAGCCCAATAGATCGTCGACACGCCCGTCGATTCGGCCCACTGCCGCGCGAGCACCGTCTTACCCACGCGCCGGCGTCCATAAAGCAAGACCAATTGCGCCACCGACGGACGCGTCCGCGTCAGTAATGAATTGAGAAACTCCAATTCCGATTCGCGGTCAACAAACATCGTCAACCTCCAATTTAAGACACCTGTATATTATTATAAGATACAGGTGTCTTATTTGTCAATTTTTGCCGCGAAGATTTTCGCGTCTTTCACCCTTTTCGCTTGAGCAAGTCACTTTTTGGTTGCGGCTCTGCCCCGCTATAGGTTCGCTTGGGCAACCGGTTGAACCAATCCGGCAAAGATACTGTGTCCATCCAGTCGCATCGCCAGTTCGTTGACATCTTTCGCGTTCGGTAACGGCGGAACGATGCGAGCGCGCTCGCCGAACGTTTCGGCAAGTCGACGCGCGGATTTCCGTCCGGGTTCGTCTGAATCCGTGACGATGAAGATTCGTTCGGCATCGGACATCGCGCTAATCTGATCGCGCTTGAGATGCGAACCGAGAAGCGCGACGGCATGGTAACCCCACTTTACCAGCGTCAGCCAATCGAGCGGTCCTTCGCAGATGAACACGTCGGAAGATCCGCGAATCATTTCGAGTCCATAGAGTGGTTTCGGTGCACCGGGAAGTCCGAGGTACTTGGCTCTCTGGTATTCTTGAGTTGCGCGTCCGACGAGATAGATGGCTCTGCCATCGCGCAGTTCGGGGATGACGATACGCTCGCGAAAATATTCGCCGCGCGGCCCAATGAGTCCGAGATCGCTCGCGATTTCGGGATCCCAGCCGCGAAAGCGAAAATATTTCGCCAGGTCATTCCCGGTGGCATAGCCGATGCGATGACGGCGAATCATGTCGAGATCGATGCGTCGCTCAGCAAGATACTCGAGCACGCGCGGCTGCGCAAAGATCGCGGCGTGATACACTTCGGTCGCCGCGGTGAGCAACGTAAAGTGTTCGTCGCTCAGCTCAATCGGGGCGATGGGTTTTGCTTGTGTCGTCGGCACGCGCGACACCGGGCGAGCGGCGAGTGCGTTGGAACTGAGTCGTTGCAACGCTTGGGCAAACGAAACCTTCTCGATCCGTTCAATGAATTTGAAAACGTCACCACCAACATCACAACCAAAGCAATACCACGATTGATTGTGCACGTAGACGACGAAGCTGGGCGTTGGATCATCGTGAAAAGGACATTGACCCATAAGCCGTCGACCACTCGGACGCAGTTCGACGTACCGCCCAATCACTTGCTCGATGGGATGGTTCGCGCGAATGGCTTCAATCTCATCACGCGTTTTGCGCGTCCCGACGCGGGTTGGGTTGGTCCTTGAACGCACTGACGATTTGATTTGGGGCGCCGTGGTTCTTGTCGATTTCTGCATGTTCTATCCTTTCGCTCGGTTCATAAATTTGCTTCAGCCATTTCGACGGCAAGTGCAGACGGTTCTGATTCCACCCTTGGAAGGTCGGCACTGAGTGTATCACGAGTTGCCGAGCGTCGTTCGATCAAGTGCTTGGGGATGCTCGCCAGGAATCGGCTGGGTGAATGTTCTTTCATTTCGTCGCCCACGACCCGCGAGCGCGCGTAGGTCAGATAGAGCCGCTCCATTGCCCGCGTCATCGCGACATAGGCGAGTCGGGTTTCTTCCTCCATTCCCTCCGGTGTCTTCATCGCGCGCGCGTGTGGGAAGATGCCTTCTTCCAGTCCCGCGATGAACACCACCAGGAATTCCAAACCTTTGACCGCGTGGATCGTCGCCATAGTGACCCCGTGACTTTCCGCCGGCACATCGTCGCTTGTATCTCCGCCTTCGACCGCGCTGAGGGTGGCAATGTCGGCGAGGAATGTTCCCAGAACTTGCGCTGGCCCATCGGATAGACCGTGTTCGTACCGCGTCGTCATCGCGCGCAAAGTGCGCAGGTTCGCGATTCGTCGTTTCGCATCCGGGTCTTTCTCGATCCACGCGCGGTAGCCCGTTCGTTCAAGCACCGCGTCGAAAAAGTCCGGCAGGGATTTCTCCTTCGCCGCGTGGGGGAGATCATCAAATATCAAATCGGCAAACTCCATGGCCGCCTCGAGCACCTTCTGCGGCAGATCGGTGCGCTGGCGCAGTCCCGTGAGCGCAACAAAATTCAGTTCGGGCTCGCGTCCTTGCAGTTTTTGCACGGAGGCGGGACCAAGACCGCGTGAGGGTCGGTTGATGATGCGCTGAAGCGCGCCGGCGTCGAACATGTCATAGACCACACGCAGATAGGCGAGGATGTCTTTTACTTCGCGCCGTTCGAAGAACTTGAAATCGCCGACGAGTGTGTAGGGTAAACCCAGATGCATAAAGACCTGCTCCAAGAGCCGTCCTTGCGCGCGGGTGCGGAATAACACGGCACAATCTTCCACACTACAGTAGCTGGCTTCGGCGAGTCGCTTGATTTCGTTCGCGATGTAGTTGGCTTCGTCCCAGTCCGTGTTGAGTGGCACGACCAAAACCGCCGAGCCTTGATCGTTGTCGGTTTGCAGATCTTCGCGATACGGTAGATCTTGCACGACCGCCTGTGAGGTTTTGAGAATGGTCGACGTCGAGCGATAGTTTTGCGTGAGCACGACCATCGGCGCATCCCGAAAATCCGCGCGGAATCGCTCGAGGATGTTGTGAATGTCTGCGCCGCGCCACGAGTAGATCGCCTGCACGGGCGAGCCGACGCAACACAGATTGCGATCGCGCCAAACGAGATGGCGCACGAGTTGATACTGGGCAAAGCTCGTATCCTGAAACTCATCTACGCTCACGTAGCGGAAAAGGTTTTGATAGAACTCCAGTGTCGCCGGATTCCGACGCACGAGTTGAACGCTCAAGCGAATCAGATCGCCATAGTCGACGGCGTTGTTCTCCAGCAAGAGTTGTTGATAGCGCCGATAAACCTTCGCGATGGATTCCTCGAAGAAATCGCCTTTCACACGCACGAAATCATCAGGATCGTACAGATTGTCCTTGGCGCGTTCGATGATCGGCCCAATTTGATCGAGCGTCCAGCGCGTGCCGTTGACATTCATCTCTTGCATCGCGCGGTGGAGTAAACGTTGCGCTTCCACCGCGTCATACACCGAGAGTTTGTCCGGTTTGTAACCGAGCGTTCCCGCCTCGGCTGAAAGCAACTTGAAGCCGAGGCTGTGGAAGGTGACGGCGGTAATGTCGGACGCTTCCTTGCCCACCAACTCTTCCAAGCGGCGGCGCATCTCCCACGCCGCTTTACGCGTGAACGTGATCGCGAGCACGCCGTGCGGCGAGACCCTACCTTGATCAAGAATGTTGGCGATGCGATAGGTCAGCGTGCGCGTCTTGCCACTCCCCGCGCCTGCGAGAACCAAGAGCGGGCCATCAATCCGCTCGACGGCTTCGCGTTGTTTGGTGTTCAACGACTCCCAGTCCAGCAATGATTCACCTCCTTTATACACGCGTATAAAATCCCCGAGACATCTCTATCCCGTCTAGGCGTTTGTACGCGCGTACAATTTCACAACATCTGTCGTATTCCGGCGTGGCTGCCTTGGCGGATGCTCTAAATGTATTGTGAGATTCAAGAATTCGCTTTGCACTGCACTCGGTGCGACCTCTCGCGAGACCGCACCGGGTGCAGCAATTTCAGGTTGAGGTTCGAGCGTTGAACGCGCGAAACGATTGACAGTGCGCGCGGCGCGTGCTATCATCTGCCGCTGATGTTCAACCTATCCTCTGAAGCCTCGGCCGAATCATCCTCCTTAGAACTGGCTGCGGAGATCGCCGCGCTCTTGCAGGCCGGGTGCGAGATTCACATCACGCCGTCGAATTCGATGTACGGCGTTGTTTACTTTCAAGTGAGAGTGACGGCGCCTTCCTCGACCCCGCGACGCTCCCCGCAAGATGAATTGAAATCGGCGAGCGATGGCGCATTGATGTCATTCCCGCTGGTCCGGCGATTCCATCTCATCGAGGAGATCAGCGAACTCGCGCCCTGGCTACGTAAAGCGCGTTTCCTTCTGGCCCGCCCTTTGGAAGACAATCCGGACGCGCCTACCGAATCCAATTGATGGGTCCGGGTCGACCCCACTGCTTTTGTAATTCCGCGAGCACTTCACCCACGGCCGTTTGAAATTCCGGTAACCGCATTAATTTTTCAAAACCCGCCCGCGTCATTAATTGCTCGAGCGGAA
>JACQGS010000137.1 GCA_016199405.1 Chloroflexota bacterium
CTTTACAATTTCATGAATGGGTGAGCGCTCTCTAGCGCGGTTTAACCTCGAAATCGGCGTTAGAGAACGCCTCCCTCATTAATCTGCGTGAGAGAACGCCTCTTTCATTAATCTGTGATGCACTGCGCGGCTGTCCGCTACCCGGCAAAGGATCACGCGTAAAAAATCTGATTCGCGCCGGCGTGCCGCGCGGCTTTTTGCGCGTGATCGGCGGCTTCGAGCAAATCATAAATCGAAGCGCACCCCTCGCGGGGGTACGAGCTAACGCCAATCGTCGCGGTCACGCGGACCGGGTCTTGATCGTCGAGTAATCTGATTCCGTGGATCGCCGCGCTGAGGCGATCCACCGCGCCGCGCGTGGCATCGCGCCCCGTCATCACGAGCAAAATCGCAAACGAATCTCCGTCGTACCGTCCGACCAAATCAATTTGCCGAACGGTCCGGCGGCACGCGCTGGCGACCTCACGAAACACCGCGTCGCCAAATTCGCGCCCGCGCTCCAGATTGATTCCGTGCATGCCGTCCAAGTCCACAATCAGCGCCGACACCGGCTGATCGTAGCGCCAACAGCGGCGAAACTCGCGATCGGCCAGATCGAGAAAGATCGTGCGCTTGAGCACGCCGCTGACCGCATCGTTGGGCGAAAGTTTTTCTTTTTCTTCTTGTAATTGCGCCAATTCCATCGCGACGGCGCATTGCCCGGCAAATGCTTCGAACCATTGAACGCGTTTGGGATCTGGTGTTTTGCTTTTGAGCGGAAAGACCACGATGACGCCGCGCGCTTCATCTTTGGCGACGAGCGGCGCGCCAATAAAATGCGTGGATTGGTTGGAATCCATAATCGTCTTGCGTTCTTTGGCGACGCGCCACGCGAAATCCTCGCCGACGAGTTGAATCAAGTTTTTGCCGGCGGCTTGCTTGTCGGCATAGCCCAGCGAATCGTACAGTTGCAAGCCGCTTGTCGGCGTCGCCAGCAAAACCGCCGCGTGGGGCGCGTCAAATAAATTCGCGCTCGCTTGCATAATCAACCCGAAAACTTTGGCGAGCGCTTTGTCGCCGCGCGTCAGATCCAACAACTGCCGCATCACCTGCGATGCCACCGCATCGAGCGCGAATTCACGCGGGCGCACCGGCTCCAGCTGGGGCGCGGGAGTCGCCGGCGCTTGCAGCTTTTTTTCTTCGGTCGCGCGCGCGAGCAAATGATCGATCATTTCCATCGCGGTCGTTTGGATCATCGCTTCGGCGGCGGGCGTCGTGCGATTTAAAAGGTGTTGAAAATGCGCGGCAAGCCCAACCGTGTGCGCGAGCAAGCCCAGATCGCTCAGCGGTTTGATGAGATACGTGAACGCGCCGTCGTTGAGACCGATGGACGCGGAACCGATGGTGTTGGCATCCGAGAGAAGAATGACCTCGGTCGCCGGATGCGCGTC
Organism: Chloroflexota bacterium; assembly: GCA_016199405.1. Classification (GTDB taxonomy): domain Bacteria; phylum Chloroflexota; class Anaerolineae; order UBA4142; family UBA4142; genus JACQGS01. Next base: position 1,431 of record JACQGS010000137.1, read on the forward strand.
TTTGACGGCGCGCAAAACCTCCAGTCCATCGCGGCGCGGCATCGAAACGGAGGCGACGACGACCGATGCCGGCGTATCGGCAAATTGCGCGAGCGCGTCCTCGCCGTCTACGGCGGTTTGCACCGTGTAGCCCTTGCGTTCCAGCGCGCGGCGAGCCGCATTCCGCAGTTCATCGTCGGGCTCGACAATGAGAATGAAATTACCGTTCGTGTTCATAGTCAACGATTCGCATTATACAAGATAATCGCGTCCGCGTAAATGGGACAAATTCGGTTGGCGCGTGAGCACGCGCTATGCTATAATCGCGGCAATTCACACTCGAAGGATGCGTGTTATGTCTCATCGTCAATTACATATCGTCACCGCCGCGTTGATGCTCAGTTTGTTTCTCGCGTCGATGGAAGCCACCGTCGTCGCGACGGCGATGCCGACGATTGTCGCCGAATTGGGCGGGCTGTCAATTTACGCGTGGGTCTTTTCCGCGTACATGCTCGCCTCAACCACCGCCGTGCCGATTTTTGGCAAATTGTCGGACATCTATGGACGCTTGCGTATTTATTTGATTTCCGTCGCCTTATTTTTGATCGGTTCAACTTTATGCGGTCTCGCGCAGAGCATGCCGCAACTCATTGCGTTTCGCGTGATTCAGGGCTTGGGCGCGGGCGGATTATTGCCGCTCGCGTTCACGATCATCGGCGATATTTTCACGTTTGAACAACGCGCCAAGATTCAAGGCGTTTTTTCCGGCGTCTGGGGCGTCTCCTCCATTATCGGACCGCTCTTGGGCGGGTTCTTGGTTGATTTTGCAAATTGGCAGTGGGTCTTTTTCTTCAACCTCATTCCCGGCACCATCGCCGCCGCGCTGATGCTCTGGGCTTGGCGCGAAAGCACGCCGCGCACACGTGCGCAAGTCGATTTTCTTGGCGCGGCGTTGATGAGCAGCAGCATCGTCGCGTTTCTGCTCGCGCTATTTCAACTCAATCAACCCAATGGCTTGACCTCGCCAGTATTTATTTCTTTGTTGATCCTCGCGCTCGGATTATTTCTCGCGCTGATCTGGGCGGAACGCCGCGCGCCGAATCCGATTCTGCCGATCCACCTTTTCCGTGAGCGATTATTTGCGACGGCGGTCGGGCAAGGTTTTCTCGCCGGCTTTGGGATTTTTGGCAGCGCGTCGTTTGTGCCGTTCTTTGTGCAATCGGTGCTTGGAACCAGCGCAACGGTTGCCGGCGCGACGTTGACGCCACAGATACTCATGTGGACGCTCGGCAGCATCGTCGGCAGTCGTTTGCTTTTGCATTACGGCTACCGCACGATTGCGTTGTGGGGCGCGGGTTTTTTCGTCATCGGTTTTGGATTGATGGTACAAGTCGGCGTGAATACGCCGCAATGGTTTATCATGCTGAACACCGGCTTGATGGGATTGGGAATGGGCTTTGCGATCCCCGCCTACTTGATCGCGGTGCAATCTTCCGTGCCGCGCCAATCCTTGGGTACCGCAACTTCAACCGTTCAATTCTCACGCAACATCGGCGGCACGATTGGCGTGAGCGCGATGGGCGTGATCCTCACTTTACGCCTCGCCGAAGAATTACGCCGCGCCGGCGTTGACCCCAATTCGATTTCACTCAACAGTCTGCTCGATAAGACCAGCGCGGCAGCGCTCGCGCCTTCGCTCTTGCCGCTGCGCGATGCGCTCGCGCACGCGATCAACAGCGTGTTCGTCATCGGGCTAATCGCGTCGATTGGCGCGTTGCTCGTCACCACGCTGACGCCGCGCGGCAACATTCAGTCGTTAGAAACCGACCGAAAAAAACAAGCAAGCGCGGCACAGCCGGCGGGAAAGTAAGTTTCTGTTCGCAGGAAATACATTGGTCGCGGATTGAACAATTCTAAATTCATAATTCGTAATTCATAATCATTGCTCCGAAATCCGTTATTCGAAATCCGAAATCGAGGATACGATGCCAACAATTCCTATTCATGGTCCAGGGCGCGCCGAAATATTTTTGCGCGTCAACGAACAGCCCTACACCTTGAGCATTTTCCCCAATCAAACGCTCGCGGAAATTCTACGCGAGCAGCTCGGCTTGACCGGCACCAAGACAGCGTGCGGCATGGGCAATTGCGGCGCGTGCACCGTCTGGGTGGACAAAACGCCGGTCTATTCGTGCATCACGCTCGCAATGGATTGCGCGAATCGTTCCGTGACGACGATCGAAGGGCTGGTGCACAACGGCAAATTGCATCCGCTGCAAGAAGCGTTCATCGCCGAAGATGCGACGCAATGCGGCTATTGCACTGCCGGGCAAATCATGTCGCTCGCCGCGCTGCTGGAAAAAAATCCGCGCGCGGATGCCGATGCGATCAAAGCCGCGGTCGCCGGCAATTTGTGCCGCTGCGGGACGTATCCGAAGATCGTGCGCGCGGGACTGAGAATCAGTAAGCAGTCATCAGTCAACAGTAATCAGCAAAACCCTGCAAACTGAATACTGATAACTGATCGCTGATAACTGTTGACTGGAGTTTCCGATGGCAAAACTACTCAAAACCAAAATCGAAGTCGAAGGGCGCGTCAGCGAGCAAATCTCGCTCGTTGAAGAAGATAAAACGGTCGCGTGGGACGTTGAAGAAGAACTCGATGTCGTCGGCAAACCGACGCCGCGGGTGGACGGCGATATGCGCGTGAGCGGCAGCGCGGTTTATCCGAGCGATTTGCATTTGCCCGGCATGTTGACCGCGCGATTCCTCCGCAGTCCGCATCCGCACGCGCGCATCCAACGCCTTGACACGACCCGCGCGGAAAAATTGCCGGGCGTGCGCGCCGTGCTTTCAAGCAACAATCAGCCGGACAAGAGTTGGCGCGGCGAGCGAAAAATTTTCGGCGACCGCGTCCGCTATGTGGGCGATGAAGTCGCGGCGGTCGCGGCAGATACGCCGGCAATCGCGGCGCAGGCGTGTCGGTTGATCGAAGTCGAGTACGAGGTTTTGCCATTCGTTCTGGATGCAGAACTCGCCGCGCGCGAGGATGCGCCAAAATTGTACGAAAGCGGCAACGTGATGGACGGCAAGCCGGATTTGATCGAGCGCGGCGAAGTGGACAAGGCATTCAAACACGCGGATATGATTGTCGAAGGCGATTTTGAAACGCCTTATCAACTGCACAATTCGCTGGAAACGCACGGCTGTGTCGCGACGTGGGAAGGCGACCGCGTCGTCCTTTATGAATCCACGCAAAACGTGCACGGCGTACGCGACAACATCGCAAATTTTCTCGGCTTGAACAAGAACCAAGTGCGCGTCATTCATCAATTCATGGGCGGCGGCTTTGGCGCGAAAAATTCTGCCGGCAAATATACGATTTGCGCCGCGCTCCTCGCGCGAATGGCGGGGCATCCCGTTCGCTTTTTTATGGGGCGCAACGAAGAAAATCTTGCGAGCGGTGTGCGCGCAGCATCGAAACAGCATTTGAAAATCGGCGCGAAAAAAGATGGCACGCTCGTCGCAATGGAACTCGTCAGCTATCAGCCGCAGGGCGCGTACGCGGATTGGGGCGCATCCACCGGGGGACCGATGCGCGAGATGTACGACTGCAAAAACGTCCGCACGAAGGAATATTTGGTGTATACGAATATGGGACCCTTTGCCGCGTTCCGCGCGCCCGGTTACGTCGAGGGAATGTTCGCGCTCGAAGTGTTGATGGACGAACTCGCAGAAAAATTGGGAATGGATCCGCTCGAACTCCGCATCAAAAATTACGCGCGTAAATCGCCGGTCAACGGCAAGCCCTATTCCTCGAACGGCTTGCTCGATGCGTATCAAGAGGGAGCAAGGGCGATTGGATGGTATGAACGCAAGTCGCAAGTCGCAAGTCCCAAGTCGCAGGTCACAAGTCACAAGTCACAAAAACCATCGGCAATCAGCGATCAGCCATCTGCCGTTCGCCGCGGCATCGGCATGGCATCGCAAATTTGGGGCGGTGCGGGCGGTCCGCCGACGTACGCGCAAGTGAAAATTTTTCCAGACGCGAGCGTGACGATCATTACCGGGACGCAGGACATCGGCACCGGGACGAAAACGATTCTCGCGCAAATCGTCGCGGAAGAGTTAAGCATGCCGCTCTCAAAAATTCGCGTCGAGATTGGCGATACGCAATGGGGTTTGTATTCGATGCTCTCCGCCGGCAGTATGACCGCCGCGTCGGTCGGTCCCGCCGCGCGTGAAGCGGCGGCGGACGCGAAAGAAAAATTGCTGTCGCTCGTCGCACAATTTCTTGGCACGGCGCGCAAAAGCACGAAAATTGAGAACGGCGTTGTGCGCGGGCTCAAGCGCGGCAAGCGCGTCGAAAAGCCGCTTGCGGAAATTCTCGACGCGCTCGGCAATATCGTCATCGTCGGCAACGGCTCGCGCGCGCCGAACCCGAGCAACGTCGCGATTCGCACGTTTGGCGCGCA
>JACQGS010000138.1 GCA_016199405.1 Chloroflexota bacterium
CCGTAGAGATGTACCGGCAAAATCGCGCGCGTGCGCGGCGTAATCGCACGCTCAAGCGCATCCGGCGCGAGATTGTACGTGCGTGGATCAATGTCGACAAAGACCGGGCGCGCGCCGATGAGCGAAATCACTTCCGCCGTCGCGACAAACGTGTGCGTCGTCGTGATCACTTCGTCGCCGGCTTGCACGCCGCAGAGCATCAGCGCGAGATGCAATGCCGCGGTGCCACTATCGGTGCCGACGCAATGCTGGACGCGCGAAAACGCCGCAAAGTTTTTTTCAAACTCGGCGACTTCTTTTCCCAAAATGAACGACGTATTGTCCACGACGCGCTGCATCGCCGCATCAATTTCGGGCTTGATGGATTGGTATTGCGCTTTGAGATCAACGAGGGGGATAGGCATAGTTTCAAGCCTCAGGTCGCAGGTCGCAAGGTGCAGGGTTTGAGACCTGCGTCTTGCGACTTGCGACTAGGAATGTCCCAGCACCGGATGCGGCTGATACAACTCTTCCAAGTACTTGCATTCGTCCGCCGATAATTTCACGTCGAGCGCGGACAGGGCTTCGTCGAGATGATGCGGCTTGCTCGCGCCGATGATTGGCGCGGTGACGCCGGGCTGTTGCAAAATCCACGCGAGCGCGATCTGCATATTTTTCACGCCGCGTTTTTTCGCCAGCTCGGTCACGCGGTCAACGATTTGAAAATCCGCGTCACGATAATACAACTGATGCGCAAATGGATCGCCGGTACTGCGCACGGTCTCGCCTTTTTTGTCGCGCGTGCGGTTGCCGGCGAGAAAGCCGCGCGCGAGCGGGCTCCACGGAATGAGCGCGACGCCTTGATCGCGGCAGAGCGGATTCATCTCGCGCTCTTCTTCGCGATAAACCAAGTTGTAATGATTTTGCATCGAAACGAAACGCGTGCCGCCGTGCGCGTCCGCTGTGAATTGCGCTTTGGCAAATTGCCACGCGTACATGCTCGACGCGCCGATATAGCGCGCCTTGCCCGCGCGCACGACATCGTTCAACGCGCGCATCGTCTCTTCAATCGGCGTCGCGGAATCCCAGCGGTGAATCTGATACAAATCCACATACTCGGTGCCGAGCCGGCGCAGCGACGCGTCAATCGAATCCATAATGTGTTTGCGCGATAGCCCGTGATCGTTCGGACCGTCGCCCATCTGCCCGTGCACTTTGGTCGCGAGCACCACTTGATCGCGCCGCGCGAAATCTTTGAGCGCGCGTCCCGTCACTTCCTCGCTGACGCCCTGCGAATAGACATCGGCGGTGTCGAAAAAATTGATGCCGGCGTCGAGCGCGCGTTTGAAATACGCGCGGCTCGGCTCTTCATCAAGCACCCACGCGCGCCATTTCGACGCGCCATACGTCATGCAACCCAAACACAAACGCGAAACCTTGAGACCGGTCTTGCCAAGATTGATGTATTCCATGATTCGATTCTCCTTTGAATTCGGAATGAGGATTTACGGTTTTACGCCCCAAACGCGAACCGTTCCATCGTCAGAACCCGAAGCCAGCAGCGTCCCATCCGGCGAAAAGTAAATGCAATTCACTCCATCCGTATGTCCCGTGAGTGTGGCAATTGATTGTTGACTCGCGACATCCCATAACGTGATCACCGCTGAGCCGGTCGCGAGAATTTTTCCATCCGGCGAAAATGCCACCGCGCGGATCGCACCGGCGGCTTGCAACGTCGCGATCTCGCGCTGGCTCTCGACGCTCCACAACTGAATCGGGGCGAGCGACTCGCGAATTTGGAATCCCGCCGCCAAGATTTTTCCGTCCGGCGAAAACGCCAGAGTACTCACCCATCCCTTTTTGCCGGTCAAGGTCGCGATCACGCGGCCGCTTGCCGCATCAAAGATCTGCGCAGTGGCGAACGTGCCCGCCGCGACACTTTTCCCGTCCGGCGAAAACGCGACGCTGCGAACTTGGTCGACGAGCGACGATTTCCACAGCGCGCGACCAAGCGTGGCGTCCCACATGCGAATCGTTTTGTCATCCGACACGGAAGCCAGCCGTGCATCGTCAGGGGAAAAGGCAAGCGCGTAAACCACGCTCTGATGCCCGACGAGATCGGGCAAAGGATTATTCTGCGCCTCGGAATGAAAGGCGATTCGCGAGTCTTGTTTGACGTACGCGAACGTGGAGCTATTGTGCGCGCTCGCCACCGACCACGCCGGACGTCCGATTTCGATTGGCTGCACCGCGACAAAATCCGGCAGCCCTGCGAGGTACAACCCTTTAGCCGACGCAATCGCGAGCGACTTGCCATCCGCCGACCATGCAATTTGTCGGACGCCAACGTTTTCCCATTTCGAGAGCTCGATTATCCGACTCGCGTTGTTCGGCGCAACCACGGCCGCGCGGAGCGGTTGAGGCGCTGCCAACCGGTTCAACGCTCCCAGCGCAGTCAATGCGATGCCAGCAAGCGCGCAAATCGCAATCCCGATGAGTCCGCTTGCCAAGACAATTCGCAAATTTATTCTTTTCAACGCGTCTCCTCAATAAATGAAATTGCCAACCCAGGGGAAAACCAATCGAGGTGTGAAAAGGAGGCGGCTGATATTAACATGATGTTGATAGCGCGTCAAAAAATCAAAGCCGCCGATAAAAAATCGGCGGCTATTTCGCATGATCTTCTGTTGGCGCAAAGCGCTCGGCTAATCATCTCGAACAAAGAAGATCGTAGTCGTAGGCGGAATGATCGCCGGCGGAGCAATCGGTGCCGGAGCCGCCTCGACCGGGACGATGGGTGACGGACAATCGGATGGGGGGCAAGGAATCAATTCGCGGAAACTCAGGCGATAGGGCAACGTCCACACCTTGACGTTCTTGACCATGACATAAAGGGTCTGGCTGTCCAGAAATTCCCCGGTCCACGTCATGTCATGCTCTGGCTCACTTTTGTTGAATGTGCCGAGTCCGATCGCCTTGCTGGCAACCTCGGTCTTGTCCATGTTCAGTTGTTGCGGCGTGTAGACCTCGAAGGTCACGCCGCCCACGCTATAGCCATCCAGCCCGATATCGAGTTGCGTTCCTTCATGGTACTCAATCATGTACCACGTTGCAGTGTTCGCCTCAATATCTTGCCACTTGGTCGCCGTCGCAACAAGATCAAAAGCGACAGATGGGTTGCTGCCCACGGGCGCGGCAGCGTACGCGGAAACTCCGACGAACAGTGTAAGCAATGTCGCCAACGCGACAATTGCGAACGAGCGTTTGCTATTCATTTGATCTCCCTCCACTTTTTCGTAGTTTTTTCAAGGTTTTTCGATCGAATGGAATGAGTGAATACGCATCCTCCTTCTCCCAAAAATGTCTCTGCCTAGGATGTCCCGGTGAGCAACGGATTGCGTTGGACTATCTATCGCGGAGACCATCTGAGGTCATGCTATCGGAGTGTATAACGTGAAATCACCCCCGTGTGATACGGGTCGGTTTTCCAAAAAAAAGAACTGCCTCGATTCGCAGAAGCAGTTCTCGTCCCGAAATTCTTGCGCTGGACAGTACGTTATGTCAACGATATTCGGCGATTTCCTCCACCCGCTTGACCACGCGCGCCGGATTGCCGACGACGACCGCGCCCGCCGGCACATCGCGCACGACGACCGCGCCCGCGCCGACAAGCGCGTTTTCACCGATCGTCACACCCGGCAACAGCGTCGCGTTCGCGCCGATTTTCGCGCCGCGCCGGATGATCGCGCCATGCAGATTCTCTTTCGCGCCGGGCGATTGTGGGTAACGCGCGTTCGTGACGACGACGTTCGGTCCGAGCCAGCAATCGTCTTCGAGCACCGAAAATTCCGGCACGAACACGTTCGAATGCAAACGCGCGTTGTTGCCGATCACGACGTGGTGCTCGACGATGCTATGCGAGCCGATGCTGACGTTATTCCCAATTTTATTTTCTTCGCGCACGAGCGCGCCGTGTCCGGTTTGAAAATCGTCGCCGATCACATTGCCGGCGTAGATGACCGTGTGCGAACGAATCACCGCGCGTGCGCCGATGCGCGTCGCCAATTCGCCCGCGCGTTTGCCGCGCGGCGGCTCGCCGAGGATGCAAAAATCGCCGGCGTTCGGATCGGAGGCAAAGTGGACATTAGGATAAATTTTTGCGTTTGAGTGCTTCGCCTGAGACCTGCGCTTGGGCAGATTGTATGGCTTGGTCAATTTGCGTTCGGATTTGCTGAGCATTCCAAGTTTCTCCAACTCTGAAACGTACCAGCGGAATATTTGCTTGCTTCAAAAGCATTTCTTTTCGTTCGTCACGGTCTCGCGCAGTTACTTGCCGATGCGATTTGTCATCCAATTCAATGACTGCCAACGTCCCCAGATATTTGGAATCAACCAAAACGAAATCAATGATCCCGCTTTGGAACATGGAATAGAGAGAGCGGGGTATCTCACCGTTGCGTTGTATCAATTGGCGAATAGGAACCTGGGGAAAGACCAAATAATTACTGCTGACGGCTTGGCGCAAAGTGTGAAAGAACGCTCGCTCGGCGTCACTCATTAAAGGTCTTGGACGCAATTGAGCATTTGCAATTGACACTCTTTGGAAATACAAATTCAAAGCAACGAAGACAAAAACGATAATCACAGCGAGGAAAAAAATTATAAAGATTATCGTTGAATTCACGTTTCACTCCTTTTACTTTCGAAAATCTTCGCGCTCCTTGCGTCTCACCATCAGGATTTTCTCCCGTTAGAACGCCGCGCGCGTTTTTCCCGACGATAGTCACGCACGAATTGAACTGCCTCTTCGTCGCTCATCTCACGTCCGCGCAAGTCGCGGCGCATTTCGGCGAACAGCCGCTCATCCGCTTGCTCTTGCAGATACTCGCGAATCAACCGCGCCACCAGATTCCTGGGGCTTTTTCTTTGTTTGCCCGCGACCGTGGCAAATTCATTCCACAGTTTAGGATCAATTTGAATTGTCTGAGTCATCGTGTCCTCCTATCGAATCGGCACCGTCGCGCCATTCTTCTCCAGCGATTCCTGCGCGGCTTCCAGCACGCGCACCACGCGCAAACCATTCTCGCCGTCCGTGCGCGGTGTTTTGTTCTCGCGAATGCACTCGATGAAATGCGCGCACTCGTTGTGGAGCGGCTCGGTCATTTCTAATTTCGGAATCGTGATGTCGCCGCTGTGGACTTTCAATTGGAATTCGCCGTACGCGTCGCCGCGCTTGTACACGCCTTTATCGTAAATCCGCAAACGCGCTTCCGGGTCAACGTCGTCGTACACAATCATTTTTTCCGAACCGACAATCGTCATCTGCCGCACTTTGGACGGGTCGAGCCACGACGCGTGAATGTGCGCGATGACCTTGTTCGGAAATGAGAGCGTCACGAAAACAACGTCCTCCACGTGATCTCCAACGTACGCCGCGCCGCGCGCGCTCACGTCGAGCGGCAGCGCGCCGAGCACGTACAGCAGAATCGAAACGTCGTGCGGCGCGATTGACCAGAGCGCGTTGATGTCTTGCTGCACGCGGCCGAGATTGACGCGGTTCGAGTAGATGTAATAAACGTCGCCGAGCGCGCGTGCGGCGATGAGTTCGCGGATTTTCCACACTGCTGGATTGTACTCGAACGTATGCCCCACCATCAGCATGCGTTGCTTTTCTGCCGCGAGCGCAATCAGTGTGCGTGCCTCGCGCGAATTCATCGCGAGCGGCTTTTCGACGAGAACGTGCTTGCCGCGTTCGAGCGCGGCGCGCGCCAAATCGAAATGCGTGCGCGCCGGCGTTGCAATCGCAACGGCGTCGAGGGTTGGGTCGCGCAGAATTTCGTTCGCGTCTGTGTACGTGCGCGCGTGAAATAATCGCGCGGGTTCAGCGAGCCGCGCCGCGTCCGCGTCCGCAATCGCGACGAGTTGCGCGTTCGCGAGCGCGTGAAAGTTGCGAGCGAGGTTGGGTCCCCAATAGCCATAGCCAATGAGACCGATGCGAGTGGGTTGCATCATATGTATGTGCGTGTGTGGATATGTACGTGGCAACAACGCAATCGCCGGTCTATGCGACTGCCAGCTCTGGCAAAGGCGGAATTTGTGGAGTCAATGAAAAGCCAACAGACAAGAAATCACTCACTGGCGGAGTTGTGACGACAGCCAACACTGCTTGCCAGAGATCTTCGGGCAAGTTACGCAGGTTCGCCAATGGTACACTGAGAGGCTTGTCTTGATAATGCGCTCGCATTCGCGCGAAACTGATGAAGGTCAAGCCAACCGCGCGGGGAGGAGTTCCGGCGGCTTTGCCCGTGTCGAGACGCAATAAGATATTGTCCGCGAGTTCCACTCCAGTGACATGCTCGCTGTGCCCAAAAGAGACGTAGAGTACATCTGCTTCTTTGTCGTAATTGGTCTTGATCTCACTCATACATCACCTCTTGACTGAAAGTACGCCGTCGTCACGAATTTTTCCTCGCGTACCATTCCGTCTGGATCGGTGCGCCAACGAAAGCGAACACAGACGACCAAGTGCGTGTTATCATCCGGCAAATCTGGAAATGCGCGATAGTACTGGCAGCCGTGCGGATCGTATGGATCCTGATGCCGATGACCCAGTCGGATTGTTTCTGCTACATGATCGAAGAGTGGTTCGACTTCGGGATGATTGTCGGGATCAATGATATGCGCCCAGCGCTCACGCGTCAAATAAATTTCGTTGCCGAACCGGTCGCGCTGTGTCCAAAGTTTGCCATCCGGCATAATCTCTACTCAGCGTTTCGCGCCTTTTGCATTCTTGCGCGCTTTCGCGTTTTTCGTGCCGCGATATACTTCAACTCGCGCAACTTTGCCATCACCTTCGCTGCGCTCTGCTCCGGCGTTTCTTTGTCGCTTTCGATCACCACTTCGGGATTCAGCGGCGGCTCGTACGGATCGTCCACACCGGTGAAGTTTTTGATTTCGCCCGCGAGCGCCTTTTTGTACAACCCTTTCACGTCGCGCTCCGCAAGCACTTCTATCGGCGCGCGGCAGTACACCTCCACAAAGCGCCCGCCGACGCGCGCGCGATTCTCGTCACGCACCGCGCGATACGGCGAAATCGCCGCGGCAATCGCGACCACGTCGTTGCGCGTCAGCAGTTCGCATACGAAGCCGATGCGGCGAATGTTCGTATCACGATCCTCTTTGCTAAAGCCCAGCCCTTTCGATAAATTCTCGCGCACCACGTCACCGTCGAGCACTTCGACTTTGAAGCCGCGCGCGCGTAATTCTTTTTCAACGAGGCGCGAGACGGTGGTCTTGCCCGCGCCGGAAAGACCGGTGAACCAGAGGGTGAAACCGTTTGACAATAATTACCCCCAAAAAAGTATGTGCGTATGTGGGTATGAGAGTTTTTTACCCCCATACTCTCGCACTCACGCACTCTCACACGCGAATCACCTTCCCAATCATATCACTCGGCACTGGCATCCCAAATTCATTCAGCACCGTCGGCGCAATGTCGTACAAATCGAGCTCCTTCAGTTCCCTTCCACCGAGATTGCGCTTGGGGTCATAATAAATGAACATGCCCATCTGCGCGTGATTAGCGTCGTCGGGTCCGGTGTCGTTCTCAAACGTATGCAGCGCGTTCAAGCCGAGCGAGCCGACGCCGCGCCAATACAGATCGCCCCAGATCACAATGAGATCGGGTGCGATATTTTTCGTTGCCCGATAAATTTTTTCTGGCTTGAGCACGCGCGTTGCCAGCGGCTTGCCGGTGTGATCGCGAATCGCGGAAATCTTTGCGATCAATTCGTCGCGCACGCGCTCGTACTGATCGCGCGGAATGACGCCGTTCGGCTCGCGCCCCTGCACGTTCAGAAAGACGCGCGAGTAATAGCCGCCTTCGCCCCACGCGCGCGTTTTCGACCAATTGATTTTCGCTTTCGTCAGTGGAATCACGCTAGTCGGCTTTTCATCCAAAACCAAAAATCCTTCGCTAACTAACCATTCGTTTATGGCGACCCCGCCGTCCATCTTTTTCGCGCCGTGATCGCTCATCACGATCACACTCGTGTTGTCGTCAATCAGTTCGAGCACGCCGCCGATTTGTTTATCGAGCCAAATGTAGTAATCGTGAATCGAGTTGATGAGCGCGTTGCCGGGTTCGTGCTTGATATGCGTCGGGTCGTGATATTTCCAAAAGCCGTGATGCAAACGATCCACGCCAATCTCGACCGACATCAAAAAATCCCAATCCTTTTCTTTCGTCAGATAGCGAATGACGTTGAAATGCCCCTCGGTCATCTCGTAGAGTTTTTGCAAAAGCCACGGCTTATCGTCGGTGCGAAAGTTCGGCACGTCCACCATATAGTTCGGCGCGACGCGGAGGATTTCATCGCGCAAAGAATCGGGATATGTGAATTTGGAATCCGTGCTCGGTGAAAGAAAACAGCCGATCATTCCGCCGCTCACCGGTTTCGGCGGAAACGACGGCGGCACGCCGAGCAAGTACGAATTTTTTCCGGCGCGCCCGAGATAATCCCACACCGCTGGCTCATTCACCGAGCGCGAGTTCGCAATCGAAAGTTTTTCGTACGAGTAATCCGCGCGATTGCGAAAACCATAAATGCCCAATTGCCCCGGATCTTTGGAGGTCATCGAGCACATCCACGCCGGCACGGTGATTGGCGGCGTGACGCTATTCAATTCGCCCCAAACACCTTTGGAGATTAGAGATTGGAGGTTAGGGAGTTCGGCGCGGTACTTGTGGAAGACGAGAGACGGTTCGGCGCAGTCGAGTCCAATGATCAAGACCCGCTTGCGCGCCGGTGACGAGTGACCCTTCGCTTCGCTCAGGGCAGGCTTTGCGACTTGAGACTTGGGACTTGGAACTTGGGACTTTTGCATTCCCTGCATCAACACCCGCGCGACTTCCGGTCTGGTGTATTCCGCCGGCAACGTCTCGCCGCGCGCAAGCATCTCCCGCACTTGCGTGCCGCTCAAAATCAAATGATCCGCGTCGCTGTGCGGGCAAGTTTTCGAAGAAACAATCGAGCCGCACTTGCGGCAATAAAAGGTGTTCTCGAACATCAGCGGCGCGATGCCGATTTCTGCCGGCGTGAATTCATCGAAAATTTTTTGCGCATCGTACGTGCCGTAATAATTGCCGACGCCGGCGTGATCGCGCCCAACGATCATGTGCGTGCATCCATAGTTCTTGCGGCAGAGCGCGTGAAAGATCGCTTCGCGCGGACCGGCGTAACGCATCGCCGCTGGAAAAACGCCCAGCACGACGCGCTCGGGCGGATAGTAATCGCGCAAGAGTTCTTGATACGAGCGCATCCGCACGTCCGCCGGAATATCGCTCGCCTGCGTCTCGCCAACGAGCGGATGCAACAACAAGCCGTCGCAAATTTCAAGCGCGGTCTTTTGAATGTGCTCGTGCGCGCGATGAATGGGGTTACGCGTTTGAAACGCGACGATGCGTTTCCAGCCGCGCGCGGCGAAAATTTTGCGCATCTCCAGCGGCGTGTGGCGAAATTCGAGAAACTCGCGGTTCGCCGGCAAATCCATCACGGACACATCGCCGGCGAGACAAACATCGCCTTGCTTAAAGACGCGCGCGACGCCGGGATGCTTTTCGTCCGTCGTGCGATAGACGTTCTGCGCCTCGCGCGTTTTGTCGTACGCGAATTTTTCCGCGACCTGCAACAGCGCGAGCACGCGCCCGTCTTGCGCCAGCACGATTTCTTCGCCGACGTGGAGCGTGTCCGCGATTTCGCGCGTGACCGCGAGCGTGATCGGAATGCTCCATACGAGACCATTCGCGAGCCGCATTGCTTCGACGACCGAATCGTAATCACGCTTGCCCATAAAGCCGGTCAGCGGCGACAGCGCGCCAACCGCGAGCATTTCGAGATCCGCGAGATTCGTCGCGGTCAATTCGATTTTTTTCAAACGCGCGGCGCGTTCCAACGCGGCATCGCGTTCTTCGCCACGCAACATTCGATCCACCAACACGCCGCCATGCGGCGCGATTTCACCGATGTAATTTTCGGACATTCAACTCCAGGATTCAATCCGTCATTCCGAGCCCGCTTTGCGCGCTCGCAGACACGCAAAGGGATTATAGCATATCGCAGAATCGACGCCAAAGAAACGCGCTTGACAGATTCCGCATGCGCGAATATCGTGCGGATATGGGAGAGGAACAGTATCTGTATCTCACCACGACGGGCCGCAAAACCGGCTTGCCGCGCGAGATCGAGATTTGGTTTGTCGAAGCAGAGGGGAAATATTACATTCTCGCGGAGCATCGGCATAAGGCGCAGTGGGTGAAGAACATTCAGACGAATCCGCGCGTGCGCGTCCGCGTCGGCGCGCGTGAATTTGCTGCGACCGCGCGGGTACTCGATGCCGAACGCGATCGTGACGCATTCCGTCGCGCCCAAGCATTGGAGAAAGAAAAATACGGATGGGGCACGGGACTGCCGGTAGAAATTGTGGCGGATAGAATTCGGGACTCGGATTAACGCGGAAAAAACCGGATTGTTTTTTTGTTCGCAGCAAATTGCGGGCTCTATGGGTCGTCCTACCGGACCGCGATCCACTCCACTGCGGCCGCGACATTTGGCTCCATCGCGCCAATGCCCACCACGATCTGCGCGGGCATCACTTCATTCGCGTATTCGTTTGCAGTTCCATTCGCTGCCCCTTTCACGCCGATGATCGCATACGACCAGCGGAACTTGCCGCGCAAATCCTGCATCGCGCCAATGGATTGCAACGCGCTGACCGCCTCTCCCGTCAAACTACGCGATGCCTCATCGCGCACCGCGACGGCAACGATTTTCCCGTCCGGGATTTGCGCGATGAACTGCGCGAGCCGCGCGGATTCCGCCGCCGACGCGAACGTATCGAACGCCGCGCGCGCTTCCACCGCGCCGGTCTGCGCATTCAGCACGACGAGGTTGTAACCGCGCGAATTCGGTGACGCGTCCACGCCGTTCACAAAAATATGCGCGGAATCGCCGACCTCGCTCCCCGCGCTGTACGCGACAATGGACGCCGGCGACGTGATGCCGGTCTTGCCAATTTCAAAACCGGCTTCACGCACGTTTGCAACGGGCACAAGTGAATCAAACCGAAATATTATCGCACTCATCCCTGCTTGCCATCCTTCGACTCCGCTCAGGAAAGGCTTGTCACCTGCGACCTGACACTTGTACTCGCTCCAACCCATTTGCATTTGCATCGCGCACGCGTCGCGCGCGTTCACGCGCACGACGACCCGCTGATTCGGCATCGGCGCAAACGCGCGGAATGAAAACGTCGCGTCGCGCGGCGCGTCCATTCGCCAAAATATTTTTGCTTCGCGCCGCGTCGCCCAGATTTTTTCGCCCAGCGCGCCCCAGCCCTCGCCGAAATACATTCGCGCGAGCGGATCGCTCGGGCGAATTTGCGCGGGGAGCGACGCGGTCGTCGTCACGCGATAGCCGGTAATATCGCCTTGCTCGTCCGTCACGTCGGTGAATTTCGTCACCGGCAAAATATTTTCGATGTACGCGCGCGCGGCATCGAGCGTGGGGCGGTTGTCCGGCGCGCGCGGCGAATGCCACACGACGTACTGGACACCGAAAAATCGCAAAACTTGCGCGGCAAGTTCTTGATCGCGCGCGCGGGTTGCATCGTCGAGCGTATGCCCGGTTTCCGCCGCGATGAGCGAGTTGATGACGGGCATTTCGGTGAAATATTGAAATTTGAATTCCGGATTACGCGACGTGTTGCCGCCTAGAATCGGATGCTGATGGATCGTCTGATAAAACTGCGCGAACATCATCGCTTGGTCGAGCGTGCCCGTCATTCGGAAACCATTGCGCCACGCGAGCGGAACTTCGAGCACAGAAAAGTCGGATCGGTCTGCCGCGATTGTGTGATAAAGTTTGGGAGTTTCGAGGTTAGATAGAGGAAGTGGAATGGAGAGATGCTCGAAGAGAAGCAATGTCACAAGTCCCAAGTAACCGGTCGCAAATAAAGAACGTGCAACTTGCGGCTTGCGACCTGCGACCCATGAAAATACCCACATCAGTCCGTACCCCACCATCACCGCGAGTGCGAGCGTCGTCATCACGCTCCAGCGGCTTGGATAGCGATTGCCTTTGATGAATGGAATTTCCAAAAGCCAATTGAAGGGCAATAACGGCGAATCGAGAACGGGCGCGCCGTTCACGCGCAGAATGGGTCCGAAAGAAAGCAAAAGCAAAATCCCAAACCCCAAACCCCAAATGCGCGAGCGCGGCACGCGCCACAGCGCGATCAGCGCGCAGAAAATCGCGGCGTAGCCGAGATAGGCAAAATTGGTGTATGCAAAATGAAATTGCGCTTGCAGATTGCCGAACAGCGGGTGCAATTGGCTTGGCACGAAAAGTCCGAGCGCATCGGTGGAAAAGACATTGGCAAAGCCCAGCCCGCGCTGAAAAAAATCGCCTTCGGTTTGCAGATCGGAAATCTGCGCGACGAGAATCGGCGCCATGGGGATGAGGAAAACAAGCGCGGCAATCGCGAGCGCAAAAATTGTAGGGGCGACCCTCGTGGTCGCCCAATGTTTCCAAGTGTCAGCGACGCGGCGAGTGTGGATCACCCAATAGATCAAATAAATCGCGGTGAAGATGATGAGAAACGACGCGTGAATAAATTCGCTTAGAGATTGCAGTAAAAGAAAGAGCCCCAACAATCCGCCGAGTCGGACGGATGCGCGTGTATCTGTCGTCTGTCGTCTGCTGTCTGTCGTCTTCAGAAGAAACAAAACGTAAAACGGAATCCACTGTGTACTCGCGATGTTGAATTGCCCGAGCGCGGCGTAGAGCATTTTGTTCGACGAGAACGCGTACAGCGCGCCGGCGGCGAAGGCGGAAAGCGTTTGTAGGGGCGGGTCTTGTCCCCGCCCTTCACGTTGCAGCAAGTATTTCACCAGCAGATACGCGCCAAATCCGCCCACCGCGAACGAGAACAACACATTTACATTCGCCGCGACGATGAGGTTGATCGCGTATTGAAAAGGAATCGAGAGAAAAGCGTTGAGGTAGGTCAGCGTGTAGTACGAAAGATTTAGCCCGATCGGATAAAACAGATAATCGGTGTAGATCGGGCTGATGTTGAGATTGATGATCGCGTGCGGAACCCACCACAGATTCCATGCGAGCGCGGGATCGTCACTGCCATCGCCGGGGACGTGCGTAGTGAAATTGAGAATGAGGGGAAAGGTGAGGAGAATCGCGAGAATAAAATACGCGGCAAGCGCAATCGCGTCCGCGCGATATTTCTGCGAGAACATGGGCTACGCCGATTGGGTCGTGGCGCGTCCCGGCACGGCATGATGCTGACGGCACCGCGGCTCGTACACTTCGTTCGCGCCGACGAGAATGATGGGGTCGTCATAGTTTGCCGGCGCGCCATTGATGAGACGCTGCGTGCGCGACGCATCATCGCCGCAGACCACACAGATCGCAAATAATTTGTCCACCGATTCCGCTTGCGCCATCAAGAGCGGCATCGGTCCAAACGGCTCGCCGCGAAAATCCATATCCAAGCC
>JACQGS010000025.1 GCA_016199405.1 Chloroflexota bacterium
ACCGCGTCGCGCCGCCGACGGAGAGCCAACGAAATGACGGGTTGAGGTTATCCACGTATTTGCCATTCTCAGGCGAAATCAAAATGGCGCGGCCCGTGGGCGGTACCGGTTTGACGATTGGCTCTTCGCGCGGAATGGGTATGGGGACCGGCAGTTTGACCAAGTTATTCTTGGGCAACCGGGCGGGAATCCGCGCCGTGGATCGCTTCGCCTTTCCGCGCTGGGCGCGTAGACGGGCGGAACGTTTCGCGGCAGCGCGCGTAAAGGCGGCGCGATTCGGTTTCCGTGCCGCCTTTTTCACGCGTTTGCGCTTTTTTCTTCCGGTAACCGCTGTCAAAAGCGGCGCTGCCGCCCTGATCAGCTGTTCCCGAATCCAGGACATTCAGACTCTCCGCTTTACGAACCCCATGACGAGGTCGGTGGTGGAACTGGAGGAGCGGGGGGCATCGGTGTCGGCGCAGGCGCCATTGGCATGGGCATCGGCGCTGGTTTTTTTACCGCGCGTTTTTTCTTGGGCGCGGCTTTCTTTTTCGCGGCTTTTTTCTTGGGCGCGGCTTTCTTGGCTTTCTTTTTCGTTGCCGCCGCCAACAGCATTGGCGTTCCCATTCCCAATAACAAATCGAGTAGTGCGCTCATCTGTGCCTCCTTGAGGTGAAGGTTTTCCGATCTGTGATATTGAACGTTCTCAATCGTTCATGCCGAGATGAAATCTGTTTCCGAATCAGCGTCACCTCCTCGGAACAAAGTCGCTTTGTGTCCACCAAATTGCGCAGAGTATAGCACACATCATTTGCGTTTACAAGACCCGGTCAAATATCGAATAATCCGGGCAACCGCCGTCCCTATTCGGTCACTCGCACCTGATCTCGCCCTTGGGCTTTGGCGCGATAAAGCGCGGCATCGGCAAGGTCGATCAGGGTTGCTGCATCCTTGGCGTGGGTGGGCAGAGTGGCAATGCCTTGGCTGACCGTCGGGGGCGCGATCACGCGACCCTCTTTTTCCACACGCATCGAGGCGAGTGTGGTGCGGATTCGCTCGGCGACGATCAGCGCGTGCTCCCCATCGGCGCCCAGCAGTACAATCCCGAATTCCTCGCCGCCCCAGCGCCCCACGAGATCCGAATGTTTGACATTGAGCCGAATTGCCTGCACCATCGTTACAAGCACTTGGTCGCCGACCACGTGGCCATATTGATCGTTATATTCTTTGAAATAGTCAATGTCCACCATAATCAGGGAGAGCATGCGTCCATTTTCGCGGGTGACGCGCGCTTCTTGATTCAACCGCGCCAAAAAGTAACCGTGATTGTACACTTGGGTGAGCGAATCGCGCTGGGCTTGTTCGCGCAATTCGCCGTACAGTTGGGCATTCTCAATCGCGATCGCGACTTGGCTGGCGAGCGTCTGAAGCGTCGCGATGTCGCTCGATTCAAAAGCATTCAGCTTTTCGCTTTGCACATCCAGCACGCCAATCAAGCGCGTGCTACTGCGAATCGGAATTGTCACCTCAGCGCGCGTATCCGGCACACTCGCATGCGACACATACCGCGGTTCTTGGGTGACGTCGTTCGCGAGAAGCAATTCCCCGTGAGCCGCGACCCATCCAACCATCCCTTGATCGAAATTGAGAATGAACGATCCCGGCTCCAACGGATCAACCACTGGACCATCGCCGGCATGCAATGCGGTCAACCCGCGCTCCGGCTCATTCAGAAAGAGATGCACATAGCGAAAATTAAAGCGTAACCGAATCAGCTTGACGATGGTCGGCAGCAGCTTTTCCAGATCGAGGATCGAGTTCACGCGGTGGCTCACTTCGGTGAGCGCGTTTAGCTGGGTCGCGCGCTTGCTTTCGCTTTCGAATAACTGGGCGTTGCGAATCGCCAATGCCGCGCGATCGGCGATGGCTTCGAGCAACTGCAGATCCTGTTCCGTAAATGCTTGCGCGGATTTGAAATTGTCCAACACAATCACGCCCAAGACATCCGCGCCAGTGTGGAGCGGAACGCAAAGGTTGCTTTGCGGCAACTCCCCTTGCGCCGACGCTTGCCTTTGCATTTGATTTTCAAGGCGACCGGTTTCCCCCGCGGCTTGTTCGATTGCCTCGCGTCCGCTCAACCTCCGCGCGCGATTGGTCAGAAAAACTCTGCCCGGCGCCGATTCGCCCGGCGGGGTGTTCATCTGCGCCAAAATTTCCGGACTAAAACCAAAGCTCGCGCGCACGCGCAAGGCATCGCTTTGCCGATCGTAGATCAAGAGCGCGCCGGCGTTCGCTTGGGGGAGGTTGGCGCGCACTTGCTTTTCAATCGTGCGGAACATCTCGTCGAGATTCATCGTCTCGGCAAGCGAATGGCTGAGGTCCGCCAAGGCGCGCAGTTCAATCTGCAAGGCTTCCAATTCCGCGTTCCGCCGCGCAATGTCCTCACGCTGATGGTCGGCTTCGCGCGCGGAAACGCGCCAGCGCGCGGTGAGCGAAATCGAAAGTTCCGAAACCAGTAACGCCGAAACAAAATAGGCGCCGGCACGAATGATGAATTGCACCTGCCCATCCGCCAGCGACATCCCGTGCGCCAACGCGACGATCGGCTGAAGAAGACTCGCGAGGAATGCCGAAAAAAGCGCGGCGGGTCGGTCCCAAATCATCGCGCTCGCGATGATGCGTAAAAAGTAGAGCGGCGAAAGATCCATCGCTTCGAACAGATAATCCGCGGCGGCAATCAATAGACTATGGAGGATAATGCCGCCGTAAGCGACGGCGGCTCGGCCGCGGGGACGCGGCAAGATCGCGCGAATGCCGATGAACGCGGAAACTGAAAAAATCAAATAGACGAGCAAGAGCGCCACGCGACGCGCCTCGTTCATCGCTTGCGTCGGAAGCAACGCGAGCATGCCGATGAAGATGACGATGACCGCCCACGTGATCGGGCGCAGAAAGGGTTGCAGATGGTTGGAAGAATTCATTCTACTAAACGCCGAAGAGCGGACTGACTAACAACAAGCCGGTCAAGACGATCAGAATGACGGCGGTGCCCCAACCCAAAACATTTCCCACGCGTCCGTTCACGCGCGCGCCCATCAGCCGCCGGTTGTTCGCCAAGCGCAGCATCATCACCAACAAGATGGGCAAGAGGATGCCGTTGAGATCGTAGACTAACACAAAAATCAAAAAGAGCGGCGCGCCCGGAATCAGCGCCATCAACGCGCCAATCACAATCAAGCCGGTATAGATGCCATAAAAGATCGGCGCGTCTTCCCACGATTGATTGATGCCGCGTTCCCAGCCGAATGCCTGGCAGATCGCAAAGGTCGTCGAGAGCGGCAGGATCGACGCGGCAAGAAGCGACGCACTCAAAAAGCCCAGCGCGAAAAGAAATTCTGCCAACGCGCCGCCAATCGGCGCCAGCGCGAGCGCGGCTTGATCCGCCGACTGAATTTCAAAGATTCCATTCGCATGCAGCGTCGCGCCGGTCGCGACGATAATAAAGTACGCAAACGCGCACGACAACACCACGCCCAGCAAGGTTTCGATCAATTCATTGCGATATTCTTCCGGCTGAACGCCCTTGTCCACAATCGTCGCGGAAAGCGTGAACTGCATGTAGGGGCTGATCGTCGTGCCGATCAGCGCGATGATGAGGAGCAGGAATCTGGAATCGAACTGAATCGTCGGAATGAGCGTGCCGCGCAGAACGTTGCCCCAATTGGGTTGGACGACAATCGCCGAGAAGACATAGGTAATGAGAACAAACCCAACGACCAGAAATACTCTCTCCGCGCGTTTGTAATTTCCGCGTACGACAATCCACCAGACCAACAGCGCGGCGAGCGGAACCGCGACCCACCGCGGCACCCCGAACAATTCACCGGCAGCCGCAATGCCGACGAACTCGCTGATCGTCACCGCGGTATTCGCCACGAGCAAGGTCAGCATCGCAACCGCCGTGGTCTTGACGCCGAATTCTTCGCGAATGAGATCGCTCAGCCCTTTGCCGGTGACGACGGACAAACGCATCGTCATTTCTTGAACCACCGCGAGCAGGACCGTAATGATGACCATCACCCACAGTAATTGATAACCGTACTGCGCGCCGACGATCGAATACGTGGCGATCCCGCCGGCGTCGTCGCCGGCAATCGCGGAAACGACGCCCGGTCCCAAAATGGCGAGGAATGCCGTGAGGCGGCGGTACGGTCGGCGCGAATAGCGGCGCGTAAGTTGGAACGCGGTTTTCATCGGAAAATCCGCGGCAATTTCACTTTGAGATCGGCGGGCAGAATTTTTTCCAACGCGTCGTCGGCGGTCACGACGCCGTGCAAAATGCCGCGCGCATCCACGACCGGCACCGCGAGCAAATTATAGCGCGCGATTTTTTCCAACACTTGCTCGTGCGGCGATTTGAGATAAACGCGTTTGGGGCGTTTGTGCATAATCGCGTCGACGCCGACCCCGGGTTCTGCAAAGATCAGATCGCTGAGTGAGAAAACACCTTGCAAGCGACTATCCGCGTCCGTGACATAAACGTAATAGGTGACTTCGGCATCGCGCGCCTCCGGGTTCGCGCGCAGCTGCGCTATTGCTTCTCCGCACGTAATGCCCGGCGGAACCGTCAAATAGTTTGTCGTCATCAAACCGCCGGCGGTGTCCTCGCCATGCGGAAGCAATTGCTGAACCTCCGCCATTTCCTCCGGTTCCATGTGCTGCACGATATCCGCGGCGCGTTCCGGCTCCATCTTGTTCAAAAGGTGCGCCGCTTCATCGGGCTCCATCTCTTGTACAATCTCTGCCGCGCGTTCATCCGTAAAAGTTTCCAACATCTGCACTTGGAATTCCGGTTCCAATTCTTCTAACGTGTCCGCGACTTTCTCATCGTCTAACTGTCGAATTAATTCTGCGCCGACGCGCGGACCCACGTCCTCCAAAATTTCCGCGATATCCGCCGGATGCAATTCCTTCAAATGCTCGCGCGCGACCTGCACGCGCAAGTTGCCGCTGGGCAAGAAATCCAAATCATTCCACGCGACCATATGGCTGGGAATATTCCAGCGGACGCGATCGGCAACGCTTTCCGCAAAATCCTCCAACCCAAGGCGGCGCAGTAAGCCGCGACCACCAATGTCGATATTGATCAACCGATAGTCCGTGCCAATCTTGCCGAGTTCCAAATCGTTCACGCGCACCAAACGATGATCGTTCGTATCGATCAGCTGCTTGTCCATCACGTCACGCGAGAGCCAAATTTCATTGCCCTGCGCCGGATATGCGGCTTGCGCCGGCTTTTGCAAAATAATCTTATTGCCAGCGAGGTCTTCAGTTCCTTCCCACGGAATCAAAACCGGCTCGGCGACGCCGCGCTGATCGACCGCGAGCGCGACGACACGCGGATACGGCTCGCTCTTGTCGCCATTGCCATTGCCCATTACAATGAGCACATCGCGCAACTTGCCGATGGGAATACTTTTGTGATCGCGAACTTCGCGCGCCAACAGTTCCGAAAGAAATGCCACGCTTCGACCTCACTGCAATTTTGTTTGCGGCATTTTACACCCGGTTTGAGAAAAAGCAATACCTCTCGCGAGACCTGCGCGGTTTTTGAAACCTCGCAGGTCTCCGCGCGGCGCGCGCCAATTTCCAATTCACTCGCTTTATGTTAGAATCTGCTCCGCCTGCTCGTCCCAGAGGCTGTTTGACAATTCACCACAAAGGCACAAAGACACGAAGAAA
>JACQGS010000146.1 GCA_016199405.1 Chloroflexota bacterium
AACGGATGCATACCTTGCCCTTACGCGACGGACGCGCACCTCGCCCTTACGCGACGGACGCGCACCTCGCCCTTACGCGACGGACGCGCACCTCGCCCTTACGCGCGGAGCACGCGCTCACGCGCGGCGGCTGAGCACAACGGACAAGAGCGAAAAGGAACGGACAAACTCGCAGACACGCGTCCGGTGATTTCGGTTTTGTCCGTTGTCAACTTTTCGCGCGCGAACCGCCATCATTACTTTTTTGCTGATGCTCAAGGATCGCTTCAAGAAAACGGGCAAGCCGAGCGGCATTCGCATCGCGGTGCCGGGCAAGGGCGATGTTGCGCTGGATGAGATAGACGAAGCGATATTGAAGAGGATGCTCGCCATCGGTTGAAAACGACGGCGATAGTGGGCAAAACCCGCTCTGCGGGTTTTCTGGTTCGTAGACGCCGATGGATTCGCTTCGCTCACCACAAGTTTTCAATCGGCGGATTAAGCGGTTAAAAACAAAATGCCCCGCGTAAATTGCGTGGGGTTTTTGTTAGCATCAAACAAGTTCGGCTGTGCTTAACGCATGTTCCACTTCAAAGCCGTCGTCCAATTCTTCCCAATAGACACCGTAACCGTGAGGGAGAATAGACCATTTGCCGCGTTGTTCGGGCGTTGCCTTCAAGAGCCAAGCGAGCCACTTTATTTTTTCCATCGGCAATGAGATATTGCGACCATCGCTCAGTTCGAGGATGAGCAGATCTCCCACAAAACGAACCCTCTGCGCCTTGACCTCAATTTTTTCATTGACTAAAGTGCTCATTCCATTTCTCTCGTGCCCGCGCGCAGAACAAGGTGTAATTCAGATTCGGGGCAAACTGTCATTTCGAGCGACGGTTTGTGCCACGAGAAATCTCGTTCTGCGAATAACGAGACTTCTCGCTTCGCTCGAAGTGACAAACTTGCTCCCACTCGAACTCTCACACTCACACACACTCCCATCCCCACACTAATGCGAATGAGACGGCACTTTGATTTGGGGTTGCAGCCACGACATAAACGCGTCCGTGCTGCGCGTCTGCATCAGCAAGCGCCCGGCTCCCGTCAATTCGACCAGCAAGCCCTCGCCGCTAAAGAGCGTGGATTTCATCCCGCCGACCTTTTTGATTTCAAAGCCCATGCCATCGCTGAACGCGACCAAATGCCCGGTATCCACGCGATATTTTTCGCCCGCGGCGAGATTCTTTTCGTGAATCGCCCCGTAGGAGGAAAAAATCAGCGTGCCTGCGCCGGATGCGCGCAGCATCACCGCGCCTTCGCTCGCGAAAAATGTTTTCGCGCCCGTCCATTTCGTGTCGAGCACGATGCTTTCGGACGACGCGAGGTACGCGCCCGATTGCAGCAGCAGCGTTTCGCCTTTCATTTCGATCACCGAAATATCGCCGGGCAACGGCGGCGCGAGCGTAATCTCGCCACCTTTTGCGCCCGCGCGATAGGTGTTCTGAAAAAACGATTCGCCGCCGAGCAACGAACGCCCCAATGATGCGAGCACGCCGCCTTGCGCTTTGGTTTCGATTTGCAAATCGGCGGTCATGCTCACCATCGCACCGGCGTCCACGCGCAATCCTTCGCTCGCCGCGAGATTGACGACCGCGAGCGCGAACGCGGGACGATATTTGATTTCAGTTTGCATATTTGCCTCCAGAGTAAATTAGGACACTGATTAACACGGATACACACTGATCGTTTCTAATCTGCGTTCATCAGTGTTAATCTGTGTCCAATTCTGTTCGTGTGTTTTTGCAAGCCTCGTTAGTTACCATTTCTCCCAATGCACCACGTCATCGAACGCGCGGCGCGCGCCGGGCTTTGGCTTTTCGCGCGGCGGCTCGGATGCGTAGCCGAACGCCAGCGTCGTCACGAAGAATTTTTCCGCCGGCACGCCGAGCAATTGCTTGGCACGCTCCGGCTCATAGATCGACGCGATGCACGAACTGACCCCCAAATCCCACGCGGCGAGTTGCATATACGCCGCCGTCTGCCCGATGTCGAACGAGCGCTCGAGCGATTGAATGATCGCAATCGCGAACGCCGCGCCGGAAAGATGCGCCGCAAAATTTCCGCACGCCGCGAGCTGTTCCAGCCGCGCGCGGTCGCGCACGACGACAAAATCCCACGGCTGGGTATTCTTGCTGCTTTGCGAACGGCGACCGGCGTTGAGAATTGCGCGGATGATGTTTTCGGGGACCGGTTGGTCGGTGTATTTGCGCACCGCGCGTTTTGTGCGAATGGCATCGAGGGTTTGCATAGCAAGTCTCATTGTGTCATTTCGAGGAGCGGTCTTTGCGACGAGAAATCTCGTTCTTCAATTGGAAACGAGATTCCTCGCTCCGCTCGGAATGACATCAGCCCGCGCTCGGTCCGGCTTTCACGACCGACGCCGGCACATCGCCGGCGAATTGCTCGAAATTCTTGACGAACTCGCCCGCCAATTTTTTTGCTTGCGCGTCGTAGGCGGCTTTGTCTGCCCACGTATTGCGCGGAATCAAAACTTCCGGCGGCACTTCGGGGCATTGCGTGGGGACTTGAAAACCAAAAGTCGGATCGGTGGTCGCCGGCACGTTGTCGAGCGCGCCGGTTAAGGCGGCGCGCAACAGCGCGCGCGTATATTGAAGTTTCATTCGCGCGCCAACACCGTACGCGCCGCCGCTCCAGCCGGTGTTGACCAACCAAACTTTCGCGTGATGTTTCGCGATCTTCTCGCCGAGCATTTGCGCGTAGACGCGTGGATGCAACACCATGAACGGCGCGCCAAAGCAAGTGCTGAAGGTTGATTCCGGCTGTTTGAGCCCTTTTTCAGTTCCGGCGACCTTCGCCGTATAGCCCGACAAGAAATGATACATCGCTTGATCCGGATTCAATCTCGAAATCGGCGGCAGAACCCCGTACGCATCCGCCGCGAGAAAGAAAATATTTTGCGGATGCGCGCCGCGTCCATCGAGCGTGGCGTTCGGAATCCAATCAATGGGGTACGTGGAGCGTGTATTTTCGGTAATTGTTTCGTCGTCGAGATTGAGCGCCCGCGTGAGCGGATCCATCACGACATTTTCCAAGACCGCGCCAAATGTTTCGGTCGTCGCGAAGATTTCCGGTTCGGCTTCCCGCGAAAGCTTGATCACCTTGGCGTAGCAACCGCCTTCGAAATTGAATACTCCGGTGTCGCTCCAGCCGTGCTCGTCATCGCCGATCAAGGTGCGTTCGGGATCGGCGGAAAGCGTTGTTTTGCCGGTGCCGCTCAAACCGAAAAAGAGCGCGGCGTCGCCGGCTTGTCCGTAATTCGCCGAGCAGTGCATCGAGAGCACACCTTTAATCGGCAAAAGATAATTTTGAATCGAGAAAATAGATTTTTTCGTTTCGCCGGCGTACGACGAGCCGCCGATCAGCACGAGACGATCGGCGAGATTGACGGCGATCACGGTCGTGCTATCTTTGCGCGTGCCATCAATTATCGAATCGGCTTTGAAAGAGGGAACCGTGATGACGGTGAATTGCGGCTTGTGCGTTGCGAGTTCCGCCGGCGTGGGGCGGATGAACATATAGCGCGCGAACAAATTGTGCCACGCGAGTTCGGAGATAACGCGGATCGGCATTTTGTGCGCGGGGTCGGCGCCGACGAACAAATCTTGAACAAACAGGTCCTTGCCGCGCAAGTAATCGGAAAATCTTGTATGCAGTTTTGCGAATTGATCAGGCGTCATCGCTTGATTGATTTTGCCCCACGACACTTTATCCGCACTCGAATCCTCGTGCACGATAAACCTATCGAGCGGCGATCTGCCGGTATGCGGCGCGGTGTTGACGACGATCGGTCCGTGCAACGCGATCTGCCCCTCGCCGCGTTGAATCGCGTGCTCGTACAATTCAACGCTGGAAAGATTCCAATGGATTTTCCGGATGTCGAACAATTTGTGTTGTTCCAACCCTAGTGCCGCACTCGACACCATGTGCCTCCTTTCAGCATGACTCGATTTGGAAATCGAAAACCAAAATGATTATAGCATTCCTGTACGGAAAGCCCAAAGCACAAGATGCTCGTGCGCGCGGTGCGATTGAATTTTGCTTTGACAATTGCCAGCGACCGGGCTATAATCCCGCGCGTTGACGATCCGAAAAATCCTCGCGTAAATTTTTGTATTTGGGAAATCACATGGCATTGACCCGTTGGCACAAAGAGACATCGCCGTCTCTGGAGGCACTTCGCAGCGCCCTGACGGGAGAGGGATTCACAGTTACCGAATGGGCGGACCCCGCCGGGACAGTGTATCCGGTCCATACCCACGAGCAAATGGAAATTCGCGTGGTCGTGCGCGGACGCTTGCGCGTGGGGCTGCCAGATTCCGGCGAGGAGTTTGTGTTGGAGCCGGGGGATCGGTTGGAAATTCCGCCGAACACACCGCATTGGTCGGACGTGAGCGGCGATGGACCGGTGATGTTTCTTTCGGCTTCCAAGAATCATCACAATCATTTCAAGAAATAAAGTAACAATTCAGCCCTATGTCATTGCGAGCGGTTTTCGCGAAGCAATCTCGATTCCAAGCCGGAGATTGTTTGCTTCGGCTTCGCTCATCACCGCAAAGTGCGCTCCTTGCAATGACGCGTGAATGGTTACACCACATCGATCGTCAGAGGCGAGTGGCGCGCGTGGGACGCGAGCCATTCGCTTTTTTGCGCCCGTGATCGATTTTCAATTTTTGATTTTCGATTTCCTAACTCACGCAAGCCGCAATCAAACAGGGAATGATCCACGAAGAACACGAAGGAACACTAATTTTTTTCGTGATCTTCGTGCCCTTCGTGGACAAAATTCCTTTCAAGGAGCAGAAACCATGCGCAAGAAAATTTCCGTGATCGGCGCGGGCAAAGTGGGCGCGACCACCGCGCAACGACTCGCCGAACGCAATTATGCCGATGTGGTGCTCGCCGACGTGATCGAATTTGTCGCGGAAGGCGAAGCGCTCGATTTGCTGGAAGCCGGACCGATCGTCGGCTACGATGTCAACGTCGCCGGCGTCACCATCAAGGACGGCGCGGGGTACGAAAAGATCGCCAACTCGGACATTGTCGTGATGACTGCCGGCATTGCGCGCAAACCCGGCATGAGCCGCGACGATTTGATTTTGACGAATCAGAAAATTGTCGCCGGCTGGGGCGAGCAGATCGCCAAGCACGCGCCGAACGCGATCGTCATCGTCGTGACGAATCCGGTCGACGCAATGACGCAATTGATGTGGCACACGACGAAATTTCCCAAGCAGCGCGTCATTGGGCAAGCCGGCGTTCTCGATAGCGCGCGCTTTCGCACGTTCGTCGCGCTTGAGTTCGGCGTGAGCGTGGAAAATGTTGATGCGTACGTGCTGGGCGCGCACGGCGATCAAATGGTGCCGCTGCCGCGCTACACCACCGTCGCCGGCGTGCCGATTACCGAATTGTTGCCCAAAGAAAAATTGGATGCGCTCGTCAAGCGCACGCGCGAGGGCGGCGCGGAAATTGTGAACCTGCTCAAAGCCGGCTCGGCGTTTTACGCGCCCAGCGCGGCAGTGGCAGCGATGGTGGATGCGATCATGCTCGACAAAAAACAAGTGTTGCCGTGTATTGCATTGCTGGAAGGCGAGTACGGCATCAAAGGCGTTTACGCCGGCGTGCCGGTGAAACTTGGGACCAAAGGGATCGAAGAGATTTTGCAGTGGAAGTTGAACGCGGAGGAGCAAGCCGCGCTCGAAAGATCCGCGAATGCCGTGCGCGAATTGAATAAGGTGATGGGAATCTAGAATGATAATTGGTAATTAGTAAATAGTAATTACCAATTACGAATTACTATTTACTTTCATGGCGAATGCGCAAGGCGAGCGTAAGCAAGTCACGGTGCTGTTTGCCGATATTTCCGGTTTCACCGCGCTCTCGGAGACGCTGGATCCCGAGCAAGTGACGGAACTGGTCAATCGTTTTTTTGGCGCGCTGAACGCGCCGATTGAAAAGTACGACGGAACGATTGACAAGTTTATGGGCGACGCGGTGATGGTGCTGTTCGGCGCGCCGGCGGCGCATGAAAACGATCCGGAGCGCGCGATCCGGTGCGCGCTGGAAATGCGCGACGCGTTTGCCGCGGAAAAAAATGCGATGCGCGCGCCCGATTCGCTCGCGCTGCATATCGGCATCAACACCGGGCTTGCCGTCGCCGGCGTGGTCGGCACGGAATCGAAACGCGAGTACACGGTCATCGGCGATACCGTGAACCTCGCGTCGCGTTTGAAAGATCAAGCGCCGCGCGGCGAAATCTACGTCAGCCAAGACACGTATCGCTTCACCGAGCGGCTGTTTGATTTTCGCGCGGTTGGTTCGCTGGAAGTTAAAGGCAAAAGCCAGCCCGTTCCGACTTTTCAGGTTGTTGAAAGCAAGATCGGCTATATTTCCACGCGCGGCATCGAAGGGCTGAAATCGCCGCTCGTTGGACGCGATGGCGAACGCGCTCAGTTGATGCGTTGTTTCGAAATGCTGGCGCAGGGGCGCGGGCAAATTGCTTTTCTCGTCGGCGAAGCCGGCTTGGGAAAATCGCGGTTGGTCGCGGAAGCGAAGGCGGAGATTAGAGATTGGAGGTTAGAGGATGGAAAATGGAAGATGGAAGTTGGAAATGCCGCGACGCGTCCAACCTCCAATCTCCAACTTCCAACTTCCAGCCTCCAATGGCTCGAGGGTCGTTCACTCTCCCATACGGAAAACGTCGCGTACTTTCCAATTATCGAGATGCTCAAGCGTCTCTTGGGCTTGCGGGAGGATATGCCGCGCTCCGACGCCGCCCACGCATTGGACGTGTGGGGCGCGAAATATTTTTCGGCAAGCGATTGCGAAATCGTTCTGCCAATCCTCAAATCTCTCCTCAGTCTCGATCTCGATCCGACCGCGCGCGATCGACTGCGTTATCTCGACGCGGAAGGACTCAAGCGCCAAACGTTTTACGCGATTCGGCAGGGTTTGCGCGCGGTCGCGCGCACCGCGCCCGCGGTTGTGTTTATGGAAGACTTGCATTGGGCGGACGATTCCAGTTTGGAATTGTTGCGTTATCTTTTGCCGCAGGTCCTCGAATTTCCTTTGCTGTTTGTTTTTCCGATGCGCCCCGAGCGCGAGCATGGTTCGTGGAAACTTCGCCAATTCGCACTGAGCGATTACGCCGCGCGCACAACCGAAATTTTGCTCGCGCCGTTGTCGCCGCACGCCGCGAATCAATTGTTGACCAATCTGCTCGCGATTGAAGATTTGCCGGCTTCGCTGCGCGATCTGATTCTCGCGCACGCGGAGGGCAATCCGTTTTATGTGGAAGAGATCGTGCGCTCGATGATCGATCAAAAAATGATCGAGCAAGTCAACTTGCGTTGGCGGACGACGCACGCGATCGACGAACTGAATCTGCCGAGCACGCTTGCCGGCGTGATTGCCGCGCGCATCGATCGGTTGGACGCCAATGTCAAAGAGACGCTGCAGATTGGATCGGTGATTGGGCGTTCGTTTCCCTACGCGGTCTTGGCGCGCCTCGTCCCGGATTCGGCGCGGCTGGACGCGGATCTCGCGCGGTTGCAGGAAATGGCGCTCATTTTCGAAACGCAGGAGCGCGGCGAGCGTCAGCATATTTTCAAGCACATTCTCACGCAAGAAGCCGCGTACGAAACCTTGCTGTTGCGCCGTCGCCGTGAATTGCACGGGCAGATTGCCCGCGCATTGCAAGAATATTTCGGCGCGCGCGTGGAGGATCAGATCGGACTGGTCG
>JACQGS010000143.1 GCA_016199405.1 Chloroflexota bacterium
ACGCGCACAAGGCGCTACGCTACTTTTCAAACCTCCTCTTGGACCCGGATCGGGTCAGGCATTAGTTGAATTTGCGCTTGTCATCACACTCCTTTTTTTTATTGTGATGGGAGTTTTTGATTTGGGACGCGCCGTCTATGCGTATAACGTCACCGCCAGCGCGGCGCGTGAAGGCGCACATTATGGCATCTTAAATCCAACCGATACGACCGGGATTGAGACTCAGGCGCGGGCGAACACCATCGCGATGGATCCGAGTCAAATTACAGTGACCGTTCAATGCTCGCCGTGCACGGTCAACAATAATCTCAGCGTGACGGTGACGTACCGTTTCGTCCCCGTCACATTGTTCTTTGGCAGCTTTACCGTCACCGGCAAGAGCACGATGACAATCGAATGAATATTTTCGCCGCGATTTCGCAAGGACACCTATGTTCATTTCAAATTCGTCTCGCCTTCCGCCCAACGATTCCGCTCAACGCGGGCAGTCGATCGTCATCATCGCGTTTATGCTCGTGGGTCTCATCGCGATTGCCGCGCTCGTGTTCGACGGCGGCACCGCGTACGCTCAGCGGCGGCGCATGCAAAACGCCGCGGATGCCGGCTCAATTGCCGGCGCGCGCCAACTCGCGTTGGGCGGCAGCGATTCACAAGTGAACAGCAAGATTCAAGAGTACACCGTCACGCGCAATTCCGCGAACAGTTACGTCGCCACGTATTATCCCGGCGGGCAAGCCGTGGGCGGCGGCTTGATCCCATCCGGCGCCAGGGGGATTTTAGTGACTGCGCAATCGACTTTCAATACGTACTTTGCGAACTTGATTGGAAATCCAATCGGCAGCGTCTCCGCCGATGCGTACGCCAACTTTGGCGGTCTGGATGCGCCGACTCAGGTTCAACCCTTGACGCGCAAATGCGATGAACCCTCTTTGGCGGAATGCGGATTTGTTATCGGCACGCAGTACGATTTGTGGGAAGGGGGTGGATCGGGTAACTTTGGCTGGCTCGGTTGGAATGGTGACACGGATGCCGGAAACATCGAAGACGAACTGCGGCAAGATTATTCGATTACCGATTACGATGATCCGCACGACATTTGCGCCAGCGTGGCGGCGAATTGCTGGATTCAAGGCGCCAGCGGCGTAAATAATTCGAGCGGTATTAATGATCAATTGGCGCTGTGGGCAAATGTAGGCGCGACCGGCACGCCGATGATTATCACGATCTTCGACACGTCCGAAGGCAGCGGCGCGAATACGAATTATCATATCGTCGGCTTTGCGGCGTTTGTGTTGACATCGTATGACTTGTCCGGCAAACATATATATGGCTCATTCGTCCAATGGACGACTTCCGGTTCCATCTGCGATTCTTGTCCGGTCACGGGTTTGTGGGGCGTTCATCTCTCCTCGCCGCCGGCAGGCACTTCGACGCCCGCGGCAACCAGCACATCCGCGCCAACCAGTACGTCGACTCCGACCAACACGCCTGCGGGACCGACAAGTACGCCAACGCTTGTACCAACATCAACGCGTACGCTCACGCCTATTCCCACCAATACACCGGGCGGACCAACGAGTACACCAACATCTACCCCAACCCGCACGAGCACGCCAACATCAACGTCAACTCCGACTATAACGCCAACGCCATGCGCGACGCCAAGCACAACAACGATGAGCGGATCGCGCAATGGTCAAAACGTCAGTTTGAGTTGGGCGAGTGTGAGTGGCGCAACGAATTACAAAGTTTATCGCTCGACAACAGGACCGGGCGGGTCTTTCTCGCTCTTGGATACGGTATTCGGCACAACTGATAACGATACCATTCCGAGTAATTCAACCTACTCGTACTATGTCACAGCGATCGATAGTTGCGGGACCGGCGCCGCTTCAAACGTCGTGACGATCACCCGGTAACGATCATTGAAGGCGCGGAGAATTAACGCTCCGCGCCTGTCTCTTTCCGGCAACAAGCACATACTGTAATCATGCTGTAATCTGGGTTTATTGATTTGGTCTCACAGTACTGTTATAATCAGTCGCAACTGAATCTTAACCGAATCGCTCGCGGAGGCGTTGAAGTCTGACTTGTAAATTGGGACGCCAAGTCGTCAGACTGAGCCAGTGGCGCAACCGACCGCAATTCATATCGCGGTCGGTTTTTGTTTTCCAAGGAGGAAACCAATGCGCTCCACTTCATTTCACAAACTCTTGCGCAGCATTTTGCTCGCAGGCCTCGCGATGTCGTTATCGGCAGGCGTCGCGCTCGCGGTCCATGAATTAGGACTGTTCGAACTCGACGGCAACGCGATAAAAAATACCGCGACCGATTGGCAAAACGTCTACAACGGAACCAGCGGCGCGCTCGCCACTGCATTCGTTAGCAGTGCGACCGAAGCGCCCGCGACGGACACGTCGTACTATACCGGCGGCGGATCGAAAGATGTCAACGACATCAATCAATGGCAATTCACCACCACCGATGTTGCGCCGGACAAAGATCAAATCACCAACGCGTACGCCGCGGCGTATTCACAAAATAATAATCTCTACTTGTACTTTGGAGCCGATCGGTTCGCCAACGATGGCGATGCGCAGATCGGTTTTTGGTTTTTCAAAAATAAAATTACCCTCAATCCAGCGAACGCTTCCGGCGAAGGTACCTTTAATGGAGCGCACGCGGTCGGCGACCTGCTCATCTTGAGCGACTTTACGCAAGGCGGCAGAATCAGCACGATCAAAGTGTACAAGTGGGTCGGCTCTGGCGGATCAGATGGTCCCTTGAATTTGTTGGGAAACGGATTCGATTGTTCCACCTCTCCCGCCGGCGATGGCGCGTGCGCGCTCGTGAACAGCGCGCCGACTGGTTCGCCGTGGCCCTTCACCCCTAAATCCGGCTCTGCCGGAACTTTTCCGACCGGCAGTTTCTTTGAAGGCGGCATCAACGTCACGCAATTGTTAGGGCAAAGCACTGGTTGTTTCTCAACTTTCCTCGCGGAAACGCGATCTTCGCAATCCCCCACCGCGCAACTCAAAGACCTCGCGATGGGCGCGTTCGATCTCTGCGCCGCGCGCATCAGCATCACGCCTCCCACCGCGACGAATGAAATCAATTCGAATCACACGTTTACGATCAAAGTCGAGAAAAAAGATTCCAGCACCGGCTACGGCTACGCGCTCGCCGCGAATGTTCTCGTTACTGCGTCGCTCACGAACGCGAACGGCGCGAACTCGGCGTTTGTCGGCGCGAATACTTGCACGACGAACGCGAGCGGAACGTGTACGGTGACGATCAAATCCACCGCGCCCGGCTCAACGACCGTCAGCGCGTCCGCGAACGTTTCGGTCGGCAACGAGGCACGCACGGTTTCTACCGATGGGCAAGCCGGCAGTTCGGGTCCGGCGAACAAACTGTGGGTTGACGCGCGGATTTTGATCGCGCCGAATGGCGTGAATGAAATCGGCAAGCCGCATACGTTCACCGTTTCTGTTTTGAAAAACGCCGGCGACGGCGCGGGCTATGTGGCGGCAACGAATCAAGCGGTTCTCGTCACGCTAACCAATTCAAACGGCGCGAATGCGGTCGTGTCCGCGAATTCTTGCAACAGCACTGATGGGAATGGCAAATGTTCGGTTACGTTTGCTTCCAGCACTGCCGGCATTGTCAAAGGACACGCCTCGGCAAGTATTATTGTTGGCGGGCTTACGCTCGCGCGCGAAACGAACGGCGCGAACGGAAACAGCGGCGACGCCGTCAAGACCTACGTCGACGCGAAAATTTCGATTCGTGACAGCGCGACGAACGAGGTCGGCAAGCCGCATACGTTTACGGTCAAAGTTGAAAAGAATGAAGGCGCCGGATTTATCGCGGCATCGGGCGTCAAGCCGGTCGTCACGTTTAGCGCGCCACCATCAAGCGTCAATTCGGCTTCGTGTGCTGCGGGAACGAATGCCAGCGGCGAATGTACCGTCACGATCAACAGCAATGCGCCCGGTGTTTTCTCCGCGCACGCCGCAGCCGATGTGAGCGCGGCGGGATTGACTTTGCATCGCGAAACCAACGGACAAGCCGGCAACAGCACGGACGCCGTCAAGACCTACGTCGACGCGCGCATCATCATCACGCCGAATGGCGTTAATGAAGTAGGCAAGCCGCACACATTTGTCGTGACGACTTTGAAAAATACCGGCGCGGGTTTTGTGCCGGCAAGCGGCGTTGCGGTTCTGGTCACCTTGAATAATGCAAACGGCGCGAACAATAGCGTGAGCAGTAACACGTGCGCCAGCACCGACCTGAATGGACAATGCGCGGTTACATTTGTTTCCGCTACTCCCGGCATCGTCACCGGACATGCGAGCGCGAGCATCAATGTGAATGGCTTGGCGCTCGCACGCGAAACGAACGGACAAAATGGCAACAGCGGCGACGCGGTGAAAACGTACGTCGACGCGCGCATCAGCATCGATGGCACAGCGACGAATGAAGTGGGCAAACCGCATACCTTTACCGTCACCGTTTTGAAAAATGATGGCGGCGGATCGTACAGCGCGGCGAGCGGCGTCGCGGTTCAAGTCAATCTCTCGAATGCGAATGGCGCGAACGCGGTCACCTCGTCCAATACCTGTGCCAGCACGGACGCAAACGGAAAATGCGCGATCACGTTTGCATCGAATACCGCCGGCGTCGTCACGGGACACGCCAGCGCGGATGTTTCGGTCGGCGGATTGTCGCTTCATCGCGAAACAAATGGCGCGAACGGCAATAGCCGCGACGCCGTCAAGACGTACGTTGATGCCAGAATTTCCATTACGCCCAATGCGACGAATGAAGTTGGCGCGCCGCATACATTTACGGTGAAAGTTGAAAAGAACGAAGGCAGCGGATTCGTCGCGGCGCCTGGCGTAAAACCGACAGTGACATTCAACGCGCCGCCGGCGAGCGTGGATGCATCATCGTGTAATACCGGCACCGGCACGAGCGGCACATGCACCGTGACCATCAATAGCGCGGTCGCCGGCGTTTTCACCGCGCACGCTTCCGCCGATATTTTATCCGGCGGCTTGACGCTGCATCGCGAGACGAACGGACAATCCGGCAACAGCGGCGACGCGGTCAAGACGTACGTGGACGCGCGCATCAGCATCGATGGCACGGCAACGAACGAGGTCGGCAAGCCGCACACGTTTACCGTCACCGTTTTGAAAGATGCCGGAGCCGGATTTATTCCGGCGGCTGGCGTTGCGGTGCAAGTGAATTTGAGTAATGCGAGTGGCGCGAGTGCGGTCATTTCATCCAACACATGTTCAAGCACGGACGCGAACGGCAAATGCGCGGTTACGTTTACATCGAATACTGCCGGCGTTATCACCGGTCACGCCGTTGCCGATGTGAGTGTCGGCGGATTGACTTTGCATCGCGAAACAAATGGCGCGAATGGCAACAGCCGCGATGCGGTGAAAACCTACGTCGACGCAAAAATTTCGATTGCGCCGAGCGCGACGAACGGCATTGAAGAATTCCACATCTTTACCGTTCACATCGAAAAAAATCCGGGAACCGGCTTTGTGCCGGCTGCCGGAGTCGTGGCGACCGTCACCTTCGCGACCGGAACGCCGGCAATCTTTGATCCATCGGATTGCGCGGATGGAACGGACGCGAATGGCAACTGTCAGGTCATCATCAACAGCAATGTCGCGGGTGTCTTTACCGCGCACGCCGCAGCGGATGTTAGCGTAGGCGGATTGTCGCTTCATCGCGAAACGAACGGACAATCCGGCAACAGCAGCGACGCAACCAAAACGTACGTCGCCGGATCGCTCAAGTGGTTCAAAGTGGACGGCGCGGGCAAACCGCTCGGCGGTGCGACGTTCCAAGTGTGTCGCACCGCAAACTATGTCAGCGCGAGCAATACCTTCCAAGTTTTGCCCTCGCCGGTTTGCTTTAGCGTCAGCGACAACAACGCGCCCGATGCAGATGCAACCGCCGGTACTTTTCTCGTCAACGGCATTGTGCTCGGCAAATACACGGTCACCGAAACTGCCGCGCCAGCCGGATATGCCGGCGATACTAAAGTGGCGAGCGTTGATCTCACCATCGCGAATCGGAACGGCGTCGTGAGCGAACCGTTTGTAAATCGCGCGGTACTTGCCGGCAAAATCGCGCCGACGCAAACAACCTGTCAAGATTTTGCAAATGGCACGGCGGCAGATTTGAACGAGTTGTTCTATGGCGTCAAGAGCAACAAGATCGGCAATGTTGCGCCGGGCGTTTTCTTCTACTTCACCAAACTCACCGCGCCCAGCGCGAACTTTACGATCCAGATTCAGCAGTCCAACAATAATGGTGCCGTTCCACTGTTTGCCGTTCAGCGAAATAGTCAAGTGACTTTGTACAACGCGGATTGCACGAGCAGCAATCTCGGCAAACTCACCGTGAGTGGTGGACAGGCTACCCTCAATATCACCGGCGCGACGGCAGGCAAAGTGTACATCGTTTCCGTGAAATATGATTCGGGATCAGTCGTCGGCGTTGCCGCGCCGAATCCGACAACGGTGCATTACGACTATGCCACACTGGTCAATGGCTCGCCCGTGGACAAAGATAGCAATGGGTTGGATTTGAAGAAAAAGTAGGATCAGAGAAGGCAAGGGCAAGGCGCAGAGCATATCTGCGCCTTGTTTTTTTCTAGTACTGCTACCTCTCTTGACGTGCCGTCAGGATGATTTAACATACCTCTTGCATAGAGGGCTTTTTGCCCTCTTGTCATTTGTCCAGATTGAGGGTAAAATATCCCGGCAAGCAAGATAAGGAGAAAGCCATGCGTCGCGGCGGAAGAATTCTAGTTTTGTTTGGCATCATCCTCGGCGTCCTGACCGCCGGCGGAACGTTTGTCGTCCTGAGCAGCGCTGGACCCCAAGCGCAAGCCATTCCAACCAAATCGATTGTGATCGCCCTGCAAAATATTCCGGAACGAACCGAGATTACCGCGGAGTCGATCGGCAAAGCCGATTGGCCCGAAGCGGTGGTCCCGCCCGGCGCGTTCGAAACCAGCGCGGACGTTCTGGGCAAACTCACCCTCGATCCGGTTTATCAAGGGCAAATTATTCTCGCGCCGATGATCGTGGATAAAACCAAATTGAAAGAAACGCGATCGAACGCGTCGTATCTCGTGCCGGATAATAAAGTCGCGGTCGCGTTTCCGATTACGCCGTTATCCGGCGTTGCCGGCGCGATTCAAGCCGGCGATACGATTGACATCCTGTTAACCCTCACACCCCCGAAAGATACGACCGCGACTGCCCCCAAAACCGGCGCCGCCTTGCTCGACGGCGGACCGATCACGCAACAAATGTTGCAAGATGTTTTGATTCTCCA
>JACQGS010000147.1 GCA_016199405.1 Chloroflexota bacterium
ACGCCAACTCGCCACGCCCGATTGATTTTTCCCGGATGCATAGAGTCCATATGTTTAACCCAATCGCAACAGTTTTACGGTTACAAAAAACCGACCCTGACAAATCTGCGGGTCGCTCAATCAATCCAATTGTAACACACATCAGTGCTATTATAGATTACAATCTGCTTTCAAGCGCGCGACGTAAGTACTAGTGCTCCAGTCCTAGTGCAAAAGCAAGCCGAGCGAGCCACGCGAATCGAATCTCACGACTTTGATTCAGGCAGACTGCTCGGCATATGGGACAGTGGCGTTCTGAAACGATCCGTCCGCTCACTTGTACGACAAATCGAATTTCACTTGCTTGGCGCCGTCCAGCGAAACTTTGGGACCCGGTTGCGATGCTTTGGCATTCGGCGGCGTAATCGAAACTGTATATTCACCGGCGCACAAACCAAAGAAACCGTAGAGTCCGTTGTTGTCAGTGACCGTCTTCGCTTTCGTGTTCCCGCTCGCAATTTCGATTGTCACGTTCGGCGGCGATTGATTGTTGCCCGTATTCACCACTTTGCCGGTGAGCCGCGACTGGCAATTACCAACCGGCGCGGGCAAAGTGCCGGCTACTGCCGCGGTGGGTTGCGCCGCCGGCGGTTGATCGGGTTGCGGCTGATCCGGCGGGGAATCCGAGCATCCGGCGATCAACGCAACCAAAAGCAATAATACGACGGGCATAAAAAGTTTTTGCATCGTAGAAATAACCTCGCTAAATTTAGGATGGCAAACGCGCCGCGCGCCGCGTCAGGGCTTGGACGCGTGCCACCAGTTCGCGCGAGTCGCACGGAACCGCGATCGCGAGATCGGCGCCATTCTGATAGCCGTGCAAGGTCACGCTCTTGGCTTCGCCGGGAACCAACAGCACGATCGGTCCACGCCAACGCGAGCGGATGGGCTGGCATTGCGCAATATCGCGCGCGTCCACAAACACCGCCGCGCATCCCTCTTGCTCCAAAATCCGAACCGCTTCATCGGAATTGAGCGCGGTCGCGAAATTGCCCAGCCGGCTGTTGACCACATGCCCAACCGCTTGAACGAGCGTATCGTTCTGGGATACCAAGAGATAGTTGGATTGCGCCATTCAAAATCCCCCTCGCGAATTGAAATGATTATAGCAGACCGAGGCAAGGATGGCAAGTGGTTGTGATTACAGGTTGATTACCCAAAACACGGCGAACGTGCGACGCACGTCTACACGCTTTTCTTTGGCTTGTGGGTAATTTGCCAAATGTCAGATGGCTCGGTCTGCCGCAAAAGAACGCAAAGATCACAAAGAAAATCAAGGTTCTTTCGCGTTCTTTGCGTTCTTTCGTGGCTAATTTGACATTGCCAACGTAATCACCCGGCAAACGAGATTTGCGCCCACAATTTAATTGTGCTAGAATCTTTTTAGCATAGGGGAGTAGCTCAATTTGGCAGAGCACTCGGCTCCAAACCGAGCGGTTGCGGGTTCAAGTCCTGTCTCCCCTGCTGATAGCCACGCGCAAACCCGGCACAGCGGGCTTGCGCGTGGTTGTTTTTGATGCTATAGTTTCTCCCGCATAGGAGGACGTATGGTACGCACGCTCACGCGCAAACGGCAAAAAACTCGCATGGTCGGCGAGATGACCACCGATGAATTACAGATCATGCTCGAATCATTGCTGGACCGCAAACTGAAAGAAATCTCCCTTGACCCGGACGAAGGACTTGAACTGCATCCAGAGATCGCGGAAAGTATTCTGCGCCAAGAAAAAGAATACGCCGCTGGCAAACGCGGCAAGCCGCTGGCGCAGGTGGTCGAGGAACTGGGTCTGGAGTAATCAGCGTGTATCGCTTAGATATTCTCGAGGATGCCCAGCGCGATCTAGCCCGGCTCGACAAGTCCGTGGCAAAGCGCATCAGTAAGCGCCTCGAATGGTTGACGGATCACTTTGAGCAAGTCAAGCCAGAGTCTTTGACCGGAGAATTCGCTCGTTTTTTCAAGTTTCGTGTAGGTGACTACCGCGCGATTTACAAAGTCATCTATGAAGAGCAGTTGATTGTCGTTTATCACATCCGCCATCGGCGCGAGGTTTATCGCTAACCAACAACGATCTGTTGACCTAGAACTGCCTCACCTCTTTTTCCTCTTCCGCGCTCAACACCCAATCGCCCGCTTTCGCGTTTGCTTGCACCTGCTCCAACTTCGTCGCGCCGGAAATCACGGAGCAAACCGCCGGCTGCGCGAGCAGCCACGCGTGCGCGAGTTCATGCACCCCGCGTCCGCGCGCGTCCGCGAACGCCGCGAGTTTGGCAAGACGCGCATAATTCGCGTCCGTCATAAATCCTTGCACGTACTGGCTCGCTTCCCCCCGCGATCCTTTCGGCGCGGGCTTGCCGCGTTCGTACTTGCCGGTGAGAAAGCCGCCCGCCAGCGGAAAGTACGGCACAAAGCCGACGCTCTGCGCGCGGCAGTACGGCAGCACTTCATGCTCGACTGCGCGCTCGAACAGGTGATATTCCGATTGCAGCGCGACGAACACCGACCCGCCGCGCAATTCCGCGAGCAAGTTCGCGCGCGCCATCTGCCACGCCGCGAAATTCGACGCGCCGATATAACGCACTTTGCCGGCGCGCACCACATCGTCCAATGCCCGCAGCGTCTCTTCGATCGGCGTCTGCTCATCCCAACGATGCACGTAATACAAATCCACGTGATCGCTTTGCAAGCGGCGCAGACTCGCGTCGAGTGCGTTCAGCAAATGATAACGCGACGCGCCTCTATCGTTGGGACCTTCGCCGGTCGGCATCGAGAATTTTGTCGCGACGACAAATTTATCCCAGCGACCTTTCAGCGCAACGCCCAAGCGTTCTTCGGATTTGCCGCCGTTGTACACATTCGCGGTGTCAATGAAATTGATTCCCACATCCGCGCACGCCGCGATCATATTGTTCACGCCGTCTGGCGTCAGCGCGTCCGTGCCGAGCCGATTGCCTCCAAGCCCGATCACCGATACGCGCACGCCGGCGCTGCCGAGTTGACGATATTGCATGACCATTTTCTCCTGAAAATACGTTTGCCCACGAAGGTCACGAAGGGACACGAAGAAAAAGAGAGCCGTGAATCTTGGTGTCCTTCGTGGATATTTTTATCCGTTTGTAGGTTTTCAAAAAATTTTCCGGCGGGGGCAAAGACCGCCGTTATCGCAAATCGCCTCGTGAAGGATTTCAAGATCAGGACGATGTCAATTCTCCCGTGACGCTTTGCGACCAAACCCCCCGCAGAATTCAGAAGATCAGAAAACAGAAATCAAGTGCTTGTGGAGAACGACTCGGCAACCCGA
>JACQGS010000151.1 GCA_016199405.1 Chloroflexota bacterium
CGGACTGGTCGTCGCCGGCGGGTTAGGCAAGTTGAGCGGCAGAATCGTTCGCATCGGGCATTTGGGGTGGGTGAGCGAAGAGGAGATTGATCGGGCGCTGGGCGCATTGGGCAAGGCAGTGGAGAAAGTTCGAGAGAATTAGGACGCGGACGAACGCGGAAAATACGGATCAAAGAAAAAATGCCCTACCAAGTTTTGCAACTCGGCAGGGCTTTCTCTTTGCATCGTCTCGCCGGCAGAAGGATTCCGCTAATCGGTGGATCGGTTGGAGTGGACACGGATAGATTTTCATCCGCGTCCATCCGCGTTCATCCGCGTCCAAAGATTTCACACCGGAATCGTCAGACTCGCCAAATCGCGTGGATAGTACGTCAACATTTCAATTCCGTCTTGTGTAACGACGGCGGTGTCGGAATGCCGAAAGCCGCCGAGTTCCGGCACGTACAATCCGGGCTCGACCGTGAAGACCATTCCCGGTTCGAGCACCGTATCGTCGCCGGAATCGAGAAACGGTCCTTCGTGATAGCGCAAGCCAATCGCGTGTCCCGAATGATGCCGCCAGTACGCCATCAAATTATTCTTCTCGAAATACGCGCGCACGGCTTTGTCTACGTCACTGCATTTTTTGCCGGGCTTTATATTCTCCAGCGCGGTGTCCTGCAAATTCACCATGTGCTCGAAAAACTTTTTCTGCT
The DNA here is from genome assembly GCA_016199405.1 of Chloroflexota bacterium. Classification (GTDB taxonomy): domain Bacteria; phylum Chloroflexota; class Anaerolineae; order UBA4142; family UBA4142; genus JACQGS01. The sequence goes on from JACQGS010000151.1 coordinate 696, forward strand.
CCGCGCTCGGCTCCCCGACGATCATCGTGCGCTCCAACTCGGACAAATAGCCCCACATCGGACAGCCGGCGCCGGTCACAAGCACATCGCCGGCGAGAAAGGTCGCGTTCGTCGTGAGCGAATGCGGAATCGCCGCGTTCCGCCCGATCTGCCCGCGATAGCCGGCAGAAGGTCCATCGTCGAAAAAACTTTGCGCGCGATAAAGCGGACCGAGCGTGTCAATCAACGTCAACGTTGCTTCGATGCTCGCGCGCTTGCTCACTTCCACTTCATTTGCGCCGACGCGCGTATATTTCTGCAACAGCCGATGCGCGAGATTGCCCCATTTGACGCTCTCGCGAATCAGCGCGAGTTCCGCGTCGCTTTTGATTGCCATCAACGAATTCACAAACGCGTTCACATTTTCAATCGCCGCGCCGGTGAGCGATGACAGCGCCGCGCCTTGATAACCGAGAATGAGCGGATAGCCATCGGTGTCTGCGCCGATTTTGCTTTGGATATTCATTGCATCGAGCACGCTTTTGAATCTCGCCATTGGATGCGGATTGCCCGGATATTCGGGATAGGATTCAACGCGTTCGACGCGCGCCGCGCTCTGCGCGTGCTCGACTTCGAGGCGCGGGACGAAGAGCGCGCGCTCAGCGCTGGCATTCATCGCGAATGCCATGGGGCGTTCGGTCGGGATGAAGGCAAAGCCGGTGAAATAGAGAATGAAATAATTGTCGAACAGGACGACGCCGTTCCAATTATTTTTCTTGACGTACGCGAGCAAACGCTGACAGCGCGCGTCAAATTCGTCGGGGGTAATGCGAAGAGACATGGTTTGCATCAATAACCTCGGAACGATTGAATTGTGTGGAATGCTCAAAGCAAGGAAAAGACCCGCAACCCAAGCCAAAAAACGAACAAAATCAAGCCGAGCACACCAGCCGCTTTGAATGCTTTTAGAATTTTGTGCAAGATACCTTTGCCCAGCTGCTTGTTCGCGTGAATCGGAACCGTGATAGAGGTTCCGTCGATGAATTCAACAACAACGTGCGAGCCCTTCCCCTCTCGCACGTTTCGCACTTTATCTGATCTCTCTGCCAGTTGAACAAATTCTCTGCCGGATTTAGGTTGCTTTTCTGCCATCGGTTGCCTCTTCATCGTCGTCCCGATATTCTTTGTGCGCCATTGAAAGACCGGCAGAGCCGCCCTGCGCTTCAACATAATCGATGATTTTGTCCAAGAGACCATCAAAGAATTTCTTGGCGTCAACGTTCATTGGAAATTCAACAACGCCATCGATTTTCAAATTGTGTTCTTTCATCGCCGGCTCATTTTGAGCAATGATTGTCGGCTTGGTTCTGGTTTGCATATTGCCTCCTGCTTCTGCGTCTCGATTATCCTGCACTCGATTCCGCGCGTCAACATCAAGTGCCAATTTCCACTTTCTAACCCCTACGCTCCAATTTCCCACATTCGCGTCTGCGGCTCTTCCAAAAACTCACAGCCATTCGCGGTGACCATCACATCCTCTTCCAAACCGATAAAACCCGCATCCGTCATCGCGCCCAACTCCAGCGTGAACACCTGCCCTTCTTCGACGATGCCGAGCGGCGTGTCGCCGTAGCGTTCCCAGCGCGGACCGAGCAGCGTCGAGCCATCATGCGCGGTGCGCCCAAGCTGATGCCCCAACGCGTGCTGATATTCCGGAAAGCCCGCGCCGATAATTACTTGGCGCGCCCGCGCATCCACTTGCCAGCCCGCGATACCCGGGCGCAAAATTTTCGCGCCCTCTTCAATCGTCTGCGCGACGGCATCGAATGCTTTTTGCACCGATTGCGGCGCGCGCGCTTCGCCCGCGCGCAACACGTACCACACGCGTTGAATATCCGAGCAATACTCTTCCCGCTTCACTCCAAAATCGATGTGCACAACATGCCCCGGCTCCACTTTCAGCGCGCTCGGCGGCGTATGACCGGGGAATGAATTCGGACCGATGTTGACGATGGGATTATCGCTCTTGTCCCACGCATAACCCAAATTCAATTCCGCGACGCGCGCTTGCATCCAATCCGCAATCTCGCGCTCGCTCACACCCACGCGAATGCGCGGCGTCACGTCCGCGAAAATCTGCATCGTCGTATTGATTGCCGCGCGGATGCGCGATGCCTCGCTTTTCGTTTTGCGTCCGCGCAGTCGCGACACCACCGGGTCGGCGGAAATAAATCGCGCGGGGTACGGCGTGTCGTTGAGCAGGTCCTGCAATTGCAGAAACATTCCGTACGTCAAGCCGTCGGACGCGGTATTGCTTTTGGAAAAATTCAAGCCGATTGATTTCGGGTCGAGTTCGGTCAGCACGGTGCGCAACGATTCGCCGATGCCTTGCGTGTACGCGATGACATCATCGTACAGCCCGCTCGCGCGATATGCGGCATCGTCGTATTTGCCGACGATCGCAATTTTTTGCCCGCGGCGCGTGATGAGAATCGCCGATTGCCACACGACACCCGCCGGCGCGACCAGCCCCCACGACGGCTCGTTGATATCGCTCGTCTCGCGCGCAAAGAGCAGCCACGCGTCGGTATTCGTTTCGTTGAGGATTTGAATCGCCTGGTCTATTTTTTCTTTTTGCAGCATCGTCAACCTTTTCCCGCAGCCAAATCGCGGAAATAGAGAGGCATATCTAAATCGCCCGGCGATTGCCCCGCGTCGGTCAGCATTGACGCGATTTCACTGCGATGCTGCGTGCCGTGATTCGCGACGTGAATCAACGCGAGCCAAAGCGGAATAATCCGTTCTTGATCGCCCAGTTTGCGCTTGATCACCGAAGCAAGTTTTTCTGGCGTGAGCGATTCGATGTATGCGCGGCGCTCCCCAAACAGCGGCTCCCATTTCGCGCGCACGGCATCGAGCGTTGGCAAATCTTCCGCCGTGAGCGGATTCATCAGCGGAATGCTTTGCCACGCTTGAAACCAACGCCATTCCGCGCTGACGAGATGGACGAACGAATGCAAGATCGATTGCGCGCCCTGCGTGAATTTGTGGCGCAACTGTTCGTCGGTGAGCAACGCGGCTTTATCGAGCAAGCGGCGATCCGCCCACACGCCGTACTCGTACGAGTGCGCGATGAAGTCTTTATCCATGGTCTCTCCACATTGTCATTGCGAGACGCGAAGCATCGCAACTACATATCCAATCATGGCGGGCTTTGTCATCGTCCAAGAATAAAGTTTTGCAAGAGGTAAAACAATGCCCCTGCAAAATACCCAACTAACGCGAGCCAGGACATTTTTTTTAGATACCAGAAAAAGCTGATCTTTTCGATGCCCATTGCGGCTACGCCTGCCGCGGAGCCAATGATCAATGCGCTCCCGCCTGTTCCTGTGGCGTAAGCCAAGAATTGCCAGAAGGAGTGATCGGTTGGATATTGCTGCAAACTGTACATGCCCATCGTGGCTGCCACCAGAGGAACGTTGTCTACGATAGCAGACAACAATCCAAGTGAGAAGACAACAACATTCTCGTTTCTAATGCTTTCGTTCAAGAATTGCGCAAATTGCGCCAGTTGACCGGTTGACTGCAAAGCGCCGACGCTTGTGAGAATACCGAGGAAGAACAAGACACTCGGCGTATCTATTCTTCGAAGGGCAAGCGCCACCGAATACTTGTGTCTTTCAGTTTCGTCTTTTTGTCCGTGAATCACTTCGGTCACGATCCACAACGCGCCGAGCGCAAGCAATATTCCCATAAAGGGAGGCAAATGCGTGAGTGTTTTGAAAACCGGAACCAAGACAAACGCTAGGACGCCTGCAAAGAAAACGAAATTTCTTTCAAACGACGATACAGTACTTTTTGAAAACTCTTCCACGTTGGATTTGTTGATATTTCCCTTGGTTCGAAAAGAAAGTAGCCAAAGCGGCAATGCCAAACTCACGATGCTGGGAATAATCAATATGGGGATGATCTTCTCGCTCGTGATGCGGTTGCCAATCCATAACATGGTTGTGGTCACATCGCCAATAGGCGACCACGCACCGCCCGCGTTCGCGGCAATGACGGCAACACCTGCAAATATCCAGCGCTCTTGCTTATCGGCAATCAGTTTTCGCAAAAGAGAAACGATCACGATGGTGGTTGTCAGGTTATCGAGAATAGCGGATAGAAAGAATGTGATAAACCCGATGAGCCAAAGCAGCTTGATCTTGTCGGTCGTCACAATTTTACTCGTGATGACCTCGAATCCATCGTGCACATCGATCAGCTCGACAATCGTCATAGCCCCGATCAGAAAAAACAGGATTCCAGATATTTCGCCAAGATGCTCACCAAGTTGTTCGTTGACAAGATGTGCATCCGCAGCGGAAAGGATATAAACCGTCCAGCACAGCACTCCGGCGACCAGCGCCGGAGCAGCTTTGTCGACTTTCAGGCGGTGCTCAAATGCAATCGCCAGATAGCCAAGAATGAAGATAATGGTTATCAATAACGTCATTGGCAATTTCCTGTTTGATTCAAAATCTGATTCGTCCGCCGTAAACCTGACGTTTCATTTTTTGAGTCTTCTCGGGATTCTCTTTGGCTTCGCCATCTTTGTCTGTGAGCGCATTCTTAAATTCTCGAATGGCATTGCCTATCGCGCGGACAACTTCAGGAAGACGCTGCGCGCCAAACAGCAGAATCACGCTCTATTCGATTCTGAGTTCCATTTGTCCGCTACACAATCGCCGGCTCGCGATACTCGCCCCACACTTGGCGTAACACATCCATCATCTCACCGAGCGTCGCGTACGCGTTTGCCGCGTCGATGAAATGCGGCATCAAGTTCGAAGTCGGCTTCTGCGCCGCGTCGCGAATCGCGTTCAATGCCGATGCGACGCGCGCGCCGTCGCGCTCGCGGCGGACGCGATTCAAGCGCGCGACGTGATGCCGCGCGCCGGCTTCGTCCACGCGCAGCAGCGGCACTTTCAACTCTTCCGGTACGACGTAATCGTTCACACCGACGATGACCCGCGCCTTCGATTCGATTTCGTTTTGATAACGCGCCGCGCTCTCGCCGATTTCGCGCTGGAAAAATCCTTTTTCAATCGCCGGCAGGACGCCGCCCAGTCTTTCGATCTTGTCGAAATACGCGTTCGCTTGCGTTTCCATCCGATTCGTCAGCGCTTCGAGAAAGTACGAGCCGCCGAGCGGGTCGATCGTATTCGTCACGCCGGTTTCGTGCGCGATGATTTGCTGCGTACGGAGGGCGATCGTCGCGGCGTCTTGCGATGGCAATGCCCACGCTTCATCGAGCGAATTCGTGTGCAAGGATTGCGTGCCGCCGAGCACCGCCGCGAGCGCTTGCAGCGCGACGCGCGCGACGTTGTTCATCGGCTGTTGCGCGGTGAGCGAAACGCCGGCGGTCTGCGTGTGAAAGCGCAAAAGCCACGAACGCGGATTCTGCGCGCCGATTTTTTCGCGCATCCATTTTGCCCAGATGCGCCGCGCGGCGCGATATTTCGCCAGTTCTTCAAAAAAATCGTTGTGCGCGTTGAAAAAGAACGAAAGACGCGGCGCGAAATCGTCCACGTTCATTCCGCGCGCGATGCCCCACCGCACGTACTCCATTCCATCCGCGAGCGTGAACGCGAGTTCCTGCGCGGCGGTCGAGCCGGCTTCGCGAATGTGATAGCCGGAAATCGAAATCGTATTCCAGAGCGGCAATGCGCGCGTGCCGAATTCCATCGTATCCACGACGAGCCGCATCGACGGTTCGGGCGGGAAAATAAATTCTTTTTGCGCGATGTATTCCTTGAGAATGTCGTTCTGAAGCGTGCCGCCGAGTTTGGCGCGCGGGATGCCGCGCTTTTCCGCCGCCGCGATGTACATCGCCCAAATGATCGCCGCCGGCGAATTGATCGTCATCGAGGTCGTGACTTGGTCAACCGGAATTCCATCGAAAAGAATTTCCATATCCGCGAGCGACGACACCGCGACGCCGCATTTGCCAAACTCGCCGAGCGCTGCCGGCGCGTCGGTATCGTACCCGTACAGCGTCGGCATATCGAACGCCGTCGAGAGTCCCGTTTCGCCATGCTCGAGCAAATATTTAAAGCGCGCGTTCGTTTCTTCCGCGGTGCCGAAACCCGCGAACATGCGCATCGTCCACAGACGTCCGCGATACATCGTCGCGTGGACGCCGCGTGTGTACGGATATTCGCCCGGCATCGCGAGATCGCGCGCGTAATC
>JACQGS010000148.1 GCA_016199405.1 Chloroflexota bacterium
GATCATCCACATACACCAAAAAATCTAAGTTTCCCGGTGAATGCCCGAAATCGGTGAGCATCGCCGCGACTTCGGCGCGATGTTGCGTCCCGTGATGGATGACTTGCGTCATCGAATGCCACAATGGCCGCGCAAACGTTTCGCCGCGTTGGTTGCGGTACTCAATGTCGCGGGACAAATCTCCATCCGTCATTTTGGCGAGAAAAGCGCGCAGGTTGGCTTCTTCATTCTGCCAGCGCTCGCGGATCAACGCGAGGGTTGATAGCTCTTCTTCCCGCGGTGGATTCTTGAGCGGCTCACCTTGCCAACGCGCCAGCCAGAGCCATTCGGCGCCGATCGTATGCACCAACGTTGCGCGCAGACTGCCATAACCTTTGGAGAGCGGCTTGGTGAATTCTTCGTCCGTCACTTTAGCCGCGCCTTGCAAAAGCCGGTCGCGCGCCCAGTAACCATAATCAAACAGCGTCAGAAAAAATTCGCGATCCATTTTCCCCCCCACGTCCTTCAATCTCCCATCTCCAATACCGCGCCGCCTTGAATTTTGCTTTTCATCAGCAACGTCCACTCGCCCTGTTGCGCAACCTCGTTTCGCTGGTTCAACACGCGCGCGTCAAAAATAACAAAGCCCCCGCCCATCGCTTTCATCGCCTTGGTTTGCTTGACCTTTGCCGTCATATGAATCGTGTCGCCGATTTTGATTGGATTTTTGAATTTCCATTCCAATCCGATAAACGCGATCACGGTGCCGTCGAGGAATCCCAACTGCATTCCCAACCCGGTCGCGACCGACAAGCCCAGCAAGCCGTGCGAAATCCGCTCGCCGAACGGCGTGTTCTTGCTAAATTCCGCGTCGGTGTGAATCGCGTTGTAATCGCCGGAGATGCCGGCAAAATTCACGATGTCCGTCTCGGTGATCGTGCGCCCTTGCGTGATGACTTCAAGCCCGACCGTGAATTCTTCAAAATACATGCCACGCGGGGTGTAAGTCGCTGTCATTTATTCTCCTCGTCGTTTCTTTTCAACGTCCGGTGTCACAAGTCCAACATCCAACATCCAATCTCTAATCTCCAATCTCTGCTTCTCTCAATCTCTCTACCTCTTGAACGCTTTCACTCCCGCGTACTCCGCGCGGCTTCCCAACTCTTCCTCGATTCGCAACAGCCGATTGTATTTCGCGACGCGTTCACTCCGCGCCGGCGCGCCGGTCTTGATCTGCCCGGCATTCGTCGCGACGACAAGATCGGCAATTGTCGTATCTTCCGTTTCGCCGGAACGATGCGAGACCACCGCCGTAAAGCCGGCGTTCTGCGCGGTCTCGATCGCGTTCAGCGTTTCCGTCAGCGAGCCGATTTGATTCAGCTTGATCAAAATCGAATTGCCGACTTTTTGCTCGATGCCGCGCTTCAAGCGCTCGACATTCGTCACGAATAAATCATCGCCCACGAGTTGCACCCGATTGCCAATTTGCGCGGTCAAGGCTTGCCATGTTTCCCAATCATCTTCGGCGAGGCCGTCTTCAATCGAGGCAATCGGATACTGCTTGACCCACGCCACGTAAAACTCGATCATCTGCGCGCCGGTCAGCACGCGCCCTTCTTTGCGCAAATTGTATTTGCCGTCTTGAAAAAATTCCGACGCGGCGGGATCGAGGCAGAGGACGACTTGCGCGCCGGGTTTGTAGCCGGCGGTTTCAATCGCGCGCAAAATAATTTCAATCGCCTCGGCGTTTGATTTGAGCGCGGGCGCAGAGCCGCCTTCATCGCCAACATTCGTGCTGAGACCTTTGTCCTTTAATATTTTTTTCAGCGCGTGATAAATTTCCGCGCTCCAGCGCAATGCCTCCGCGAACGTCGGCGCAGCGACCGGCGCGATCATAAACTCTTGCAAATCGGTGGACTGCCAATTCGTGTGCACGCCGCCGTTGAGAATATTCATCATCGGCACCGGCAGTGTGCGCGCGTCCGCGCCGCCGAGATATTGATAGAGCGGCATTTTCGCGGATGCCGCCGCCGCGTGCGCGACCGCGAGACTCACGCCAAGAATCGCGTTCGCGCCGAGTTTGGATTTGTTCGGCGTACCGTCGAGTTCGAGCAGACGCGCGTCAATCGCTTTTTGATCGCGCGCGTCGCAATTTTTCAGCGCGCCGGCAATTATCGTGTTGACGTTGCGGACGGCTGTTAAAACCCCCTTGCCGGCGTAGCGTTGCTTGTCGCCATCGCGCAGTTCAAGCGCTTCATGCGCGCCGGTGGATGCGCCGCTCGGCACCGCCGCGCGTCCGAACGCGCCGTCGTCGAGTCGCACGTCAACTTCAATCGTGGGATTGCCGCGCGAGTCGAGAATTTCGCGGGCGTGGATATTATTTATGAGAGACATTGTTGGATTATTTCGAGAGTATTGCGGTTAGAAACCAGTGATTGACTTGCGCAATATACCTCGCCGGGTCGGGATTCAGTGCTTCGCGTTCAGGGGAATTGTAGTAAGCTGCATCTTTGCTCTCCCAACTTTCTGTTCCATCGTAAGACATGATCCAAACAAATTCATTCCGCTCGCAGATGACCCCCGCGTTTTCAATTTTGAATCCAAATTTTTGGCGGAGCGGCAAGACACCGGCTTTCATGCCTTGACAAAATCGCCCAACTTGCCTTACCTGACTTGATTAATGGTAAACTGGAATTCGCCATTTTGCTTCGCTGATTCGCGAAATGTTCCTTATAATAAAAATCACATAGGTCACATTGGGATTTGCCACATTGCCCTTAAAAATCCACGCATTGCCGTTCGCGAACAGCCTGAGAGAACCTTCATTCTCAACCGTGACGTTGTCTGTCCACGGAATATCAGATCTGAAAAGGTTTCCCATATTATCAATAACAGCAAATGCATTTGGTCCAGAAACTGTAAAAACAAGCTTTTGACCGGTTCGATTTGTAAATGTGGCGTTGATAATGACTCCATCACTAACGACGTTTACCTCCGTGAGTGTTAGTAACTGTCCGCTTTGACGCCAGATTTCTCCTGGTGCAAGTATTGAACCCAGTGGAGTATCCGGAATTGGGGGCGGGGGAGGAATCGGCGTCCGTGTTGGCAAAGGTCTTGTAGTTGGAGTTAATGTAGGTCGAACGGTCGGCGCGGTTGTTCTTTGAGGTGTAATCGCGGACACGGATGTTCCTGTCACAGTTGGAGACAGGACGAACGCAATCGGTTGCGTTGTAACAATAGTTGGAGTTGAAAATTCGGTCCCTGCGACAGATTGTGGATTCGAGAAACTTGGCAAGAACAAGAACAAAACTACTAGTCCACCGCCGATTATCCCACAGAGCAAAGTTGCAAAAGGTACGAGCCAAATCCAAGCGCCCGATTTCGTATGTTGATTCTGCTCTAACCCAACAGTCTCGCCAAGATTAGGGGTCTCAACCACCGTTTCCGGACGCACAACATCAGGATGTAACAAGGCTGGCTCGACTGGGTAGCTATACTTGTTCAGGAGATTCTTAAAGACGGTAACAACCAAGTCAACAAAATCTGCGACATCGCGCTTCGAAGGAATCAATTCATAATGAGAAACGTCAATTCTAAGACTATTCAATGCTTTCAGGCGACTCGCTATTCTCGGATTGAATATTCGCGATTCGCATGCCCTCAACTGCTCAACAATCGATGGAAAGTCGTACCTACCTGATTCAAGCGCTTCTGTCATTCCATGTTCTTCCGCAAGAAAGCTTCTGAACACGTTATTCATTCTCGCTTGGGTTCTCGAAATGGCGACAAAGCGTTCGTTGTCTGACTCCGCAGTCTCATATGTCTTTGCGTCACTCCAAACATAAGTTTGGGACGACTTGAACCAAGTTTTTTCCATATTACCATCTCCTTTCAAACTGTACTTTACAAGAACGAGTAAGGTACCCGAACTTCACTTTGTTCCCGTCCGCCATTCAGAAATCTGGTGTTGGAGTTGGACGGAAGTATACTCTTCTTTCAATTCCCTTAACGCGCCCGCCCATGCAAATTGAGACTGGCGCCGTGTTTTTATGCTTCGCTCGTTCAACAATCGCGCAATGAAATCACGCACTTCATTTTGTAATTCTGGAGGCAAGACCTGAATCATCTCTTGCAAAGACATTGCAATTCTCCTTTCACGCCGCTCTTGGCGCGCGCGTCCACCACATGTCCGGCTTGCCGATGCGCACGTCCGCGCGCGATTTATGCCAAATGCCCGGAATTTTCTCGCCGCAGTGCGGGCACGCGCCGGCATCCGTCAGGTGATAGCCGGCGATCAAATAGCCGACGCGTTCGATCAACAACGCGCGGCATTTGGGGCAGTAAGTATTCTCGTATTCGCCGGCGCGTCCCGGCAAATTGCCGGCGTACACGTAATGCAAGCCGGCTTCGACGCCGATCTCTGCCGCGCGCACCAGCGTCCGCGCGTCCGTGTCAGCATGGTCGAGCATTTTGTAATCTTGATGAAATGCGGTCACGTGCCACGGAATATCCGGCGATAGCGCGCGGATGAATTGCGCCGCGTCCATGAGCTCTTCGCTCGAATCGTTGAAACCGGGAATGATGAGCGTCACAATTTCGAGCCAAAAGCCGAGCGCGTGCACCATGCGGATGCCGTCGAGAATATGTTCGAGCGGCGCGCCGAGCGCGCGATAATTTTTATCGCGCATGGTTTTCAAATCAATTTTGTACGCCGACACGTACGGGCGAATGTACTCCAACACCTCGCGCGTCGCGTTGCCGCTGGAGACAAACGCACAGAGCAAGCCCTGCCCTTTCGCGATTTTGAAAACCTCGACCGCCCATTCGCTCGTGATCAGCGGCTCGTTGTACGACGATACAATCGCACGCGCGGTGTTGCGTCGCGCGAGTTGCGCCATTTGTTCCGGCGAAAGTTGTTCCGGCACGTGCCCCGATGCCGGATCGCGCAGTGCTTGCGAGATATCCCAATTTTGGCAATATCGGCAATGCAAATTGCAACCGAGCATTCCGAACGTCAGCGCGTCCGCGCCGGGCAGAACGTGAAAGAAAGGTTTCTTTTCAATCGGATCGCATTGCAATGCCGCGGCATAACCGCGCGGCACAAATAGCTTTCCGCCGACATTATAGCGCACTTGGCAAATGCCGCGCCCGCCATCATTGATTTTGCAATGATGCGCGCAGGCAAAGCAATGCACGCGCGCGCCGGCAAGTTTTTCGTACAGATCGCCCTCGCGGACGAGCGAATTTGTGATGTCCGCGAGTTCACTCTCGCCGGCAAGCGGCTCGCGCAATCGAATCGGCGCATTCGCCATCGCATTCACTTCCTTTTCAAGAAAAGCGTAGCACAGCGGAAAGCGTTTGTCAAAGAAGAGATAGCGTATGGCGTATTGCGAATGGCAACTCGCGTATTGCAATCTGCCACCAGCCATTCGCCATCTGCTATCTGCTGTGGAATCTTCTTTCACTTCGATCCAACCGCACCTCAACATCCGCGCCGAGCGTGTTTTGAATCAAACTCAAATACACTTCGTCCATCACCTCTTGCCGCAAGCGCACTTCGCGGTCAACGCTGTACATCAACGCGTTGTACACTTCGAGTCCGCCGTAATCGGCAAGCAAGATTTCCAAGACGGACGCGATGCGTTCGATATCGACAGGCGTGTCGAGCAGAATTTCTTCGTCCGTCTCAATGTCGCCTATTTTTTCGCTCCGCCCGATGCACGACGCCGGCACATCAATCCGCAACGCGTCATCGAAATCGGCGAGGCGAACAAAAAACGAAACGATTGCCGGCGCGTTCCGCACTTTATCGAGAAGAACCGCTTCACTGCCCTTCGAGAACGATCGTTTGCCCAACAGCACCGGCGTCGAAAAGCCCGCGGCGCGATCCGTAAAACGATAAATCACTTCGCTGTCGGAAATTTCGTTCGGGATTTTTTGATCCTTTACTTTTTTCTGCTGGAACGCGTTGCGCCACCATACTTTGGCATGCGTCGCCTCGCGGCTCGTCTTGGCAATGGAGACAAGCCAAACTTTTCTTTTGTCGCACACTCGAAAAAGATTCAAGTACGCTTGCAAAATCACGTCCACATTTTCATTCAACGCTTCTTTCGCAATCGTTTCGGCTTCGCTTTCTTCGATGTCATGCTTGACCGAATACAATTGCGGCAGTTGCCCGTACAACGCGCCATCCAAAAACAAAACGCTTTCCTGCGGCATTTTGCCGGCATGTTCCTCCGCCAGGCGCGCTTCGAGCCGATGCATCATCAATTCCGCAAAGCGATCGACAAACGGCGTCGGCGTGACGCCGGGCAAAATGCGAATGTCCGCATCGGTCTGCTCTTGCCGCGCGCCGTTCACTTCACCAACAATCAACGCTTGCGCGACAAAAAGGTACGCGCCGTTGGCAAGATGCCGCACCGCGCGCGATCCGTCCACCGCGAACGCGGAGCGACGTTGGGCGTTTTGATTTTTTGGCAACGGACGCCAATGTCCGCGCACAATTTTTTCCAACGAGAGTTCGCTTGCGCCGGCTTTTTCCGTCAGCGTCCGCTTCAATTCGTCACGGTGTTCTTCCGCGCGCTCGCTTAACTTGTCAATGAAATTCGACATCGGGTTCTCCTTCAGAACATCCGTGCCGATTATACCGGAAGCGTTGGCAGATGTAAATCTCCTAATTGCTCATTCATTTCCATTTAATCCACTTGGGCGATAATCAGGATTGAAAATTGCGAATAGCAGAAAGCAATTCGCATTCGATTCAGTTATAAGGAGGATCTATGAGCACAAAAGGAACGATCTTGCTTGCGGTTGGGATGTTGATTCTCGGCTTGGTGCTGGGATTGGGCACTGCTGCTTTTGCCGGTCAGATGGGGCGCGTCGCGCCGCTCGCGCGCATCGGCTTGCAAAATGTTTTGCCGCGCGCGCAGCAGTCGGTGAACGGCGCGCGCGTTTCGCAGGTGGAAGCGAACAGCCCGGCATCCAAAGCCGGTTTGCAAAACGGCGATGTGGTCACGGCGGTCAGTGGAACCAAGGTCGACCCGACGAACACGCTCGCGGATTTGATTCAAGCGAAAAAGCCGGGCGATAAAGTTGATCTGACCGTCACGCGCGGGACGCAAACGCTGACGATCAGCGTCGAACTCGGTGCGTCGCCGAATAACAGCAGTGCCGCGTATCTCGGCGTTCGGTTCGCGCCGCCTGGACCGGCGGGATTCCGTCGCCAGTTACGTCCGCGCGGTGAATTGCCGACCGGATAAAAAAATTGCCTCGCACTTGGCGAAGCAATTCAAATCAGACTTTCAGGCGCTTCTCCTCCTGAAAAGCGCGACGCAGAGCCGATCGGCTCTGCGTTTTTTGTTTAACGACGTTTGCGCTCAACTCTTTGACGCGCGCCGCCCTCAATGTTAGAATCGCGGGCAATGAAGTTTCTGCTCGCGTTTCTCTTCGTACTCCTGACTGCCTGCGTCGTTGCGCAGACCGCCACACCCGTCCCTCCGCAATGGCGCCGCTTCGATGGCGGCATTCCCACTCACGCCGCGATCCTCGCGCTCGCGGTGGATCCGCGCGATGCGCGCACGCTTTACGCGGGCGCGTACGATCAAACCGGCCTGTACATCTCGACCGATCAGGCGCGATCGTGGCGCGCGTGGAGCGAGGGGTTGGAACGCTCAGCCGTTCTTGCCCTGCAATTCGTCGGCAATACGCTTTATGCCGGGACGATTGCCGGTTTTTACCGGCTCAAAGACGCGCGCTGGCAACGGATTGAGGCGATTCCGCCCGTCGCCGTGTATTCAATTTACAACGACGCGCCCGACCTCTATGTCGCCACCGATGCGCGCGGCATCTATCACAGCGCGGACGCCGGGAAAACTTGGCGACGCCTCAACGGACTCGACGGCGAGATTCTCACCAGCATCCTCGCGCTGGATGCGCAGACGCTCATCGCCGGCACGGGCGGCAATGGCGCGTTTTTCTCGCGCGATGGCGGCGCGACGTGGCGCGCGTACGAATCCTTCCGCCAAGAATATGTTACATCCATACTCGCATACTCACACACTCTATTTCTTCGCACGCGCGCGGCACTCTGGCGCTCGCGGGACGATGGGATCGCGTGGGAAATCGTGCGCGGCGGCATCGAGAATGAAATCGTGCACGCGCTGCTGCGCGATGCATTCTCCCCTCGCCTTTACGCGGCGACCGGGAGCGGCTCAGTTTTCGCGAGCGATGTTGACGGCGCGGCGTGGCAGAAATTCTCGAATGGATTGCCGTCCAACGCCGCCGCGCTGTCGCTGGCGCAATTGAACGCCGACACCGTGCTCGCCGGGACACAGACCGGAATCTGGATCACGCGCGATCGCGGCGAATCCTGGCAGACCGCGAATGCGGGCATCGGCGCGCCGCCGATCCACGCGCTCGCGCTCGGCGCGGATGGCGCGCTTTTCGCCGCGACGGAGGATGGGCTGTATCGCGCCGATGCCAGCGGAAATTATGTCGGGGTTGGAAATGACGCGCTGCGCGTGCCGATTCTTTCGATCGCCAGAGCGCCGAGCGATCCCCATGTGATGTATGCCGGTTCGTATCGGCGCGGGATTTTCAAGAGCGAGGACAGCGGCAAAACGTGGCGCGCGGTCGGCGGAATTTTTCGCGGACGCCTCGCCGCGCCGGGCGTGGCGGTGAGTCCCCACAATGAAAATCACGTTTTCGCGCGCGTGCTCTTCGAGCGCATTTACAAAACCGACGACGGCGGTGACGCGTGGCACGCGGTCTGGACGGGGATGCCGGTCGAAGCCGAAGTCGAAACGCTGACCATTGCGCCGAGCGATCCGCGCGTGGTCTATGCCGGAACGAACGACGGATTTTACGCGTCTGCCGACGGAGGCGAGGCGTGGACGCCGCGCGGTTTGGAATCGCGCAGTGTGTTGGCGATTTGGGTTGACCCGCGCAACGCGCGGCGCGTCTGGGCCGGCGCGACCGATGGTCTTTACGCGAGCGACGACGCCGGTTTGATTTGGAATTCGATCGGTATGGAGGTGATCACAGTCACGGCGATCGCGCGGCTTGAAAATTCTTTCGTCGTGGGCACGAAATATAATGGCGTCTGGCTCCGCCGCGACGATACCAAAACACTGAAAGTGCTTTCAGCGTGGACGCCCTTCGGCTTGCCGAACGAATCCATTGTGTCGCTCGTTTACGACGACGCGCGCGTCATCCTTTACGCCGCGACCCCGCGCGGGATTTTCAAAATGAATTGCGCAGCGACGACGTCCTGCTAGAGTCAGAAACCCGTTTTCTGCGTTTTCCCGCTTGACGGGATAGGCAAGAAAACGGGTTTCTCGGATATTCTCCGACAACCTGCTAGATCGTCCGCGGAATTACCCATGCGCCCACGCTTGATTTTGCTTCTCGTCATCGGTCTAGGTCTGGTCGCTCTGTTCGCGCTAACCAACCGCCGCCGCGCGTTACCGCTCGCCATCCACACGATCCGCGCGGATGATTCGACATTGCAGACCGCGCGCGAACTTGGCGCGTCGCACATCGTCCAAGTTTTTACGTGGCGCGAGATTCAGCCCTCGCCCGCCGAGTTTCATTGGGAGTACTCCGATTGGCTTGTGCGCGCGGCGGAATACTATGATCTGCGGGTGATCGCGCGATTGGACAAAGCGCCGCGGTGGGCAGTTGCCGGCGAGATGACCGCCGATGCGCCGCCGGCGCAATTAGAAGATTTCGCGAATTTTGCCGGACGCGTCGCGGCGCGTTATCGCGGGCGCATCGCGGCATACATCATTTGGAATGAGCCGAACCTCGCGATCGAATGGGGCAATCGCGCGCCGAACCCCGGCGAGTACGCCGAATTGTTGCGCGTCACCTCGGCGCGCCTACGCACGGCCGACCCCCGCGCGCTGGTTCTCGCGGCAGGGCTTGCGCCGACGAACGAAAACCATGCGGGCGCGATGGATGATCGCGATTTCTTGCGCGGGCTGTACGCGGCAGGCGCGCGCGACGCGTTCGATGCGCTCGCCGCGCATCCGTATCCGTTCACCTATGCCCCGGACGACCCGCGCGGCGCGCACGCGGCGTTGAATTTCCAGCGCCTCTGGGATTGGCGCGCGATCATGATCGCGGCGGGCGAC
>JACQGS010000150.1 GCA_016199405.1 Chloroflexota bacterium
CGTCTTGCCCGCGCCGTTGGGACCGATCAACCCTTTGATCTGTCCTTCTTGCACTGCCAGCGACACATCGTTCAACGCGAGCAGCCCGCGAAACGCTTTGGTGACGTGTTCGATTTGGAGGAGTGCGCCATTTTGTTGCGGCATGGGTTTATGATTTCAAACTTTCCAATCGGAATGCGCCTCGTGTTCGGCCTTGCGACGCCAGACATTCAAGCCCGATTGCGAAGCGCGAATCACAACACCCATGCGTTTGGCATGGGTGTCAAAATCGGGATGACGAAGCACACGGCGAATAAAGTGTGCCGCTTCGGGTTGCGCAACATCCATTCCCTTTCGCCCTATCTCAACGCCAATCTGACGAAAGGGAATATTCCACTTTTGGGGCAATCGTCGCTGACCGGCAAGGATATTTTCGTCAACGCTTCGCGTATTCATGCGGGAATTCGCTCGACCGCGAACTCGTTGGCGTGTTTCAAAAACGCTTCGCCGGATAGTTTGATTGCTTCCGCGATGGCATCTTGGGGAATGCTATTATGGCATTCTGCGACGATGGTTTCCCAAGCCAAGCCCCGCGAGAGCATTTCTAGCACTTGCCATACCATAATGCGCATGCCGCGAAAAGTTGGCTTGCCGTGACAAATGGCAGAGTCAGCCACGATGTAACGCCCCAGCATCAATCGGTTGCGTTTCGCAGAAGGAATTCGCCGCCGCAATGAAAGCGCCTTTCTGGATAAGGTCCTTGTGCGGGTGAATGTTTTCTTTCCGTTCTTTCTCATCGGATCACCTCCGTCACGCGAAGCGTTCTGTGCGACATTATACACACAATCGTGGCGACGGGCTATTGAAATTTCGCTCTTGCGCGCGGCACACAGAAATCAAGGACATATCCACAAACGCCTCACCACCACGACAGGCGGTGGCAAGGTTGTTGACTTTAGCAAGCGCGATTTCATCTGCCGGCAGTTCGTGGTGCGCGTGTTTGCGGACGCGCATCTATCGTTTGTGCCAACCTATCTGGATTTGTTTCTCTGCGCGAGGATGCCAAACCCAGAGACCTTTTCGTGAAAGACGAACGACTGTTCCCAGTCGCTTTGCATGTGTGTTGAATTCTGGATGACGAAGAAACCGCCGCACGAAACTTGCCACTTCATCTTCATAGATGTCCATGCAGACCAAACAATATCGCGCGTGACATAGTTCGCGACGATGAAACCCAAAGTCGAGCGTAAACAGCGTTGGATGATGTAGGCGATGGAGCAAGGGAATAATCGCTTCGTCTTGGATCCCTTTCCGACTCACATTGTAGCCAATGTGATGGATTGGAATATTCCAACTGTTCAAACGTTCGCGTTGTTCTTCGGGGATGTGTTCATCCAGAACGTTCATGCTGGGATTGGTTCGACAACGTATTTGGGTGCGTGTTCAAGAAACGCTTGACTAGACAAGCGGACTGCTTCAGCGATGGCTTCTTTCGGGATGCTTCCGCCCCATCTCTCGCTGATGCTGACCCAATCCATTCCAAGAGCCACTTGGTCAAGTACTTGAGAAACCATAATGCGCGTACCGCGGATGGTTGGCTTGCCGTGACATATTTTTGGGTCAGCCACGATGTACCGTCCAAGCATCAGACGATTCGATCTGGGAGCAGAAACGCGGCGCCGCGATGCAAGCGCACTTCGCGACAACGTCCTTGTGCTTGTGAGTGTTTTCTTTCCGTTCTTTTTCATTGGGTTACCTCCGTTACGCAAAGCGTTCTGTGCCACATTATACACGCAATCGGGGCGACGGGCTATTGAAATTTTGCCCGTGCGCGCGGCACACAGGAATCAACGGCATGGCGTAACGCGTGTTTGCAGACGCGCGCGCTGGGCTATTTCTTTTTCAGTTTGCGGAACCTGCAAAGTCTCTGTCTCGGGAAACAAAAATTCGGTCTTGCTCGCGGGCGGTTTTGAGCAAATCCGAATCATCTGCCCGCGCGAGGCCGATTTTGGCGACAGGCACAACGTTGTGCTCTAACGCGCTGAGGAAGCGTGCAGTCGCGGCGTACACATCTTGGTCGAGAAGGAATTTCATGCCGCCATCGCCGCAATATGAATATCTTCCGCTAACAAGAGTTCGATGGCGTACTGGAGGCAGGCGCGAATGTCCTCAACTTTCAGGTCAGGGTAGTAATCTTGAAGGATTTTATCGAACGCGATACCATCTCTGACCAATTCGAGCACGTTCTGCACGGAAATCCGCGTTCCTGCAACACAGGGTTTCCCAAAATGAATGTTGGGATTCACTTCGATTCTGTTCATTTGTGCTTTTCACCTCTTGTCGAGCATTTGGGACTATTTTACACGATTCCCGTTAGGTTGTCACTCTGTTTTGAAAAGGCGTGGCAGTAAACGCTATAGCACGCCGATTCCGCCGCAAGCGCACTGGGAAATGAAACCATCTTGCGAACAGAAAACCACAATGCCCAAAATGCGCGGTCCTGAGTGAAGCGAAGGATGGCGGAATCGGCGGGCAGGTGTTAGCAAGCGCGCGGCTCATTTTTTCTCTTGTTGATTCTGTGCCGTAAGTTTGCGTAGTTCGTCAATATGTTTCCGCATTTGTTTACGTTGCTCCTCAGAGAATACCGTGCTGAACATGCCTTCTGTAATCTCAAGTTCCAGTAAACGTGATTCTGCCATGAGTTCATTCAACTGACTCATATTGTCTACTGCTTGTTTTCCCTTATTGGCGAGTTCGCCCAATTCGCGCTCTAGTTCCACTGGACCAATTTTCGCTTTTCGCACATCTTCGCCACTGAACCGTTTTATTAGGTCGGAAAGTGGTTTTCTGAAAACGATGAGAGCGAGTAATGTCAGCGTGGGCCAAGAGCAAACTAAGCCACTGATGACCTTCACCCATTCGAGTATTTCAGATGATTGCATATCACTTCCTTTTTCGCTGGGAAACCTGCCGCAATTTAGCGGCATGACGGCTAACATACACTCTACACCACGATTGTGTCGTGGTAACAAGACTGTTGGTATGTTATCCGCATCTTTTGTGCCGTAGATCCATTCGCATCAATCCTGCGTCGGCTCACCGGCTCGCGTTCTTCATCGCGCGTCCGGCGCGCCATTGGCGATAACGCAGCAGCCCGCCGGTCGTCAACCCTTCGGGCAAAAATATCATCACGACAATCAGAATGAT
This sequence comes from Chloroflexota bacterium, assembly GCA_016199405.1. Lineage (GTDB taxonomy): Bacteria > Chloroflexota > Anaerolineae > UBA4142 > UBA4142 > JACQGS01. The sequence goes on from JACQGS010000150.1 coordinate 3,187, forward strand.
GCCAAACGCGATAATCTCTTGCTCGCCCGACGCGCCCTTGAGCAATTGCGGCAGGACATTCCGCAGAAACTCGGCGAGCACCGTCACTGCCGCCGCGCCAAAGATCGCGCCCCACACACTCGCGAGACCGCCAATCGCGACCATCACGACCAGTTCGACGGACAAGTTGATGCTGACGACCGACGGGCTGATCAGTCCGATCCAAAAGACGTACAAACTGCCGGCGATGCTCGCGTAAATCGCGCTGAGCGTGAACACGGCGGTCTTGTAATGCGCGGCATCCACGCCGACCATCTCCGCCGCGATCTCGCTCCCGTGAATCGCGCGCAGCGCGCGCCCAAAGCGCGAGTTGACGATGTTGAGCGACAACGCGAGGATGCTCAGCGCGGCGAACCACGCGACATAGTACATCTGCACATCGCTCTTGACGACAAAATCGCCGACGGACAATTTCGGAATGTTGCTCAAGCCGTTCGGTCCGCCCGTCCAATCGGTTTGCTGAGTCAAAAAGAGGACAAAGATCACATTGAGTCCGAGCGTCCCCATCGCGAGATAATTACCGCGCAAGCGCAGCATCGGAATCGCGACGATGAAAGCGACCACGCCGGTGAGCGCTGCCGCGATCAACATCGCCAGCGGCGTCGGCACGCCCAAACGCGCGGCGAGAATGCCGGTCGCGTAGCCGCCCATTCCGTAGAAAACCGCGTGCCCGAGCGAGATTTGCCCGGCGTAGCCCATCAAGAGCGAAAGCCCCATCGTGAGAATCGTGTACAGCGCGACGAAAATCAAAATGCTGACCTGATAATTGTTGGGCAGATACAACGGCAACAGCGCGATGATGATCGCGACAATGATCCACGCGATCAGATTTCCGGAATGGCTAAATCGTTTCATTTTCTTTCAATATATCCCGTTGAAGAGCCAGGCGTTCTCTAACGCCGTCGCAACCGCGAGCCGCGCTAGAGAGCGCTCCCTATACGCCGCTCTCTTGTTGCTTGGCATCTTCGCCGAGCAAGCCGCTCAGCCGCGCGGCGAGAATGGCGAACAGCATAATGAACGCGATCGCGTCTTTGTACGCCGACGAAATAAATCCCGCGCCCAGCGCCTCGACGATTCCCAACACCAAGCCACCGATCACCGCGCCGACCGCGCTGTTCATCCCGCCCATAATCGCGGCGACAAAGCCCTTGAGCCCGAGCAACCCGCCCGACTCGTACGCCATCGGCGTGGAGGGCGCGATGACGATGCCGCCAATCGCGCCAATCGCCGCGCTGAGCGCGAACGAAAAGAGCGCCATGCGCTCGGTGTTAATGCCCATCAAGCGCGCCGCGACGCGATTGATCGAGCATGCGCGCAACGCTTTGCCCAGCATCGTCCGCTCGAAGAAAAAATAGAGCGCGACGAGAATGACCAGCGTCGTGCCGATGACCCAAAAGTTTTGCAGGATCAAAAACGCGCCCATAAACTGGATCGGCGCGCCGGGCGTAAAGTTCGGTAGGCGAAACGGATCGGTGCCCCACATGATCAAGGCGAACCCGCGCAGCGCGATGGACGCGCCGATCGTGATGATGATGAGCGCGACGACCGATGCGCCCTTTGCCGCGCGAATCGCGAATTGGTAAAGCACCATGCCAATCAAACTGACGATCAACACTGCCGCGAGGATCGCCAACGGCAGGGGCAAATTCAGCGTGACGGTCATCCCGCGGCTAAAAATGGCTGTTTTTTCCGAGAGCGTGATCGCGATCAGCGCGCCGAGCATCGCGAATTCGCCTTGCGCGAAATTGATGATGCCGGTCACGTTGTGGATCACGACAAAACCGAGCGCGATCAACGCATAGATACTGCCAACGGTAATGCCGGCGAATAAGAGCTGAACAATTTGGCTTTCAAGCGCCATGATCCACCTTTGGTAGGGGCGGGATGACCCCGCCCCTACGTATTTCACGTTATTTGACGTCTGGAAAGTTCTTGTATTCGGCGGGCGGAATGTAAACCCAGGTGCCTTTCTTGATTTCGACGAGCACCAAAGATTCTTTCGCGATGCCGGTGTGGTCGGACGCCGTCCAGTTGAAGACGCCGCTGATGCCGACAAAGTTCTTGACCTTGCCGCCGTCAAAGTACGCTTGCAGTTTCGCGGCATCGGGTCCAACTTCCGTCAACGCGTTCACCGCGATCATCACGGCGTCCCACGCGTGCCCGCCGAACGTGCTGATCGGTTTGCCCTTGGTGTAATCGGTGTAATCCTTGACGTACTTGGCAAGAACCGGTTTCTGCGGATCGCTGTCCGGCAAGACTTGATAGGTCAAGAGTTTGCCGATCGGGAACAGGATGCCTTCCGCGGATTCTTTCGCGAGGTTGATGAAATCAATGTTGCCGATACCGTGATTGTGGACGATGGGAACGGTAAAGCCGAGTTGCTTGGCTTGCACGGTCAGCGGCGCGCCTTCCGCCGCGGTCGCGTGAATGACGAGACCTTGCGGGTTCAAGCCCTTGATCTTGGTCAACTGCGCGGTGAAATCCTTGTCGCCGGGCTGGAAGAGTTCGTCCGCGACCACTTCGATGCCGGCTTTCGGCAAGAGCGCCTTCATCGCGTTGCGCGAATCTTGACCGAACGCGTTGTTCACGCCGATGGATGCGACTTTGGTGATGCCCTTGGCTTTGAAATAGTCCGCCTGAACTTCGGTGACCGGGGCGTTCGTCTGCGGGGTCTTGAAGACCCACTGCTTTTCCTTGCCATCCGCGCCGGTGACAATCGCGCTGGAGGACGCCATCGAGATCAGCGGAATCTTTTGCGCGGTCACGTAATCCGCCATCGCGATGGAGGCGGGACTACCGCTCGAGCCGATCAACACCACGACCTTGTCCTGCTCGACCAGTTTCTTGGCGGCGAGCGTCGCCTTGCTCGCGTCGCTCGCGTCATCCTCGGTGAGGATTTCGAGTTTGTGCGTCTTGCCATCGGCGCCCTTGATGCCGCCGGCTTTGTTGATCTGATCCATCAGCATCAACGCGGTGTCGCGTTCGGGAATGCCGAGCGACGACACGGGACCGGTCACGGACGAAACAAAACCGATCTTGTACACATCACCCGCGACGGGCGCGGGCACTGCGGTTGGCGCGACCGTCGCGGCGGGAGCGGTGGTTACCGCCGGTTTGGGCGCCGCGGTGGGGGGCGCGGCAGTTGGCGCGGGCGTGGGAGCCGGCGCGCACGCGGCGATCGTCGCGACGAGCATAGCGATCGCCATCAGCAGCGCAGAATTTCGGGATTTCATTTCTCCTCCTGGTTTGGAATTTAGACGTTGGAGGTTAGACGTTGGAAGCGCACGCAACATCGCGCGCTAACTTCCAACCTCGATTCTCTAATCTCCATCTTGTTGTCGCTTCGTTCCGTTTCAATCGCGAATTGCATCACCTCCTTTGCGCCCCTCCCGTTCAAGAGATTTTCTCCTCATCCATTTCGCGTCTTTCGCGTCTTTCGCGTTCCTTCGCGTCCTTTCGTGTCTTTCGCGTTCTTTCGCGTTCTTTCGCGCCCTTTCGTGTCTCTACGCCTTTCTTCGATCCACCACGCGCACCGCTTTGCCCGGCGGACGCGGCAATTCGCCGGCTTGTACATAGCGCGGCGTCACCGACAAACCGATATAGTCGCGCAATTCGCGCTGGATGCGCGCCTGCTGTTCTTCTGCGAGCGATTGCTGCGTTTCGACTACCAGCTCCAGCGTCTCATTGCCGCGCGCGTCATGATCGAGCACAATCTGATAATCCGCCGCGATGCCGTCTTGCCGCAAGAACAGCGCTTCGATCTGGAGCGGATAGAAATTCACGCCTTTGTAAATAATCATATCGTCGGTGCGACCCTTGAAGCGATCCACGCGCAGATGCGTGCGCCCGCACGCGCAGCGATCGCGCGCGGCGATGCGCGTAATATCGCCGGTGCGAAAGCGAACGAGCGGCAATGCTTCGCGCGTCAGCGTCGTAATGACCAGTTCGCCTTCCAGCCCATCGTTCAAGACCGCGCCCGTTTTTGGGTCAATGATTTCAGCCAGATAATGATCTTCCCAAATGTGAATGCCTTGATGCGCCGCGCAATCAATGCCCATCCCCACGCCGCCGGTCTCGGTCATCCCAATAATGTCGAACGATTCAATCCCCATCGCGCTTTCGATTTTCTTCCGCAACTCATCGCTCCACATCTCCGAGCCGAAAATGCCGACGCGTAATTTCGTTTTGCGAAAATCGAAATTCTCTTCGCGCGCGGCTTCGATCAAACGAATCGGATACGTGGCAATCGCGGTGAGGACGGTCGCCTGAAGCTCTTGCATCAATTGCAGTTGCAACAGCGTGCGCCCCGGACCAACCGGAATGTAGAACGCGCCGAGCGTTTCCGCGCCGTAATGAAAACCAAAGCCGCCGTTGGGCAATCCAAACGAGGGAGTAATCTGAATCACGTCCGCGCGCGAAACCGTCGCGGCAACGTAACAGCGCGCCATCGTCTCGCCCCACTGCGCGATATCCGCGCGCGTGTACGGACAAAGCACTGGTTTGCCGGTCGTGCCGGAACTCATCTGCATCCGCTGAAATTCGGAACGCGGCGCGCACGTCAGACCAAACGGATACGCCGTGCGGAGGTCGGCTTTGGTGAGGAGGGGGAGTTGTTCGAGGGCATGCCGCGAAGTGAGCGCGTCTGGACGCGGCTTGCCCAGTTTCGCATGATATGCCGGATTCTTTTCCGCGATACGCGTCAGCGTCTCGCGCACGCGCGTCAATTGCAGTCGTTGCAAATCGCCCTGCGAGAGCGTTTCGCAATCGGCTTGCCACATACAACCTCCTCACTGAAGCAGTATGCAGAGAGAAACCCGTTCGGATGTAGAAGATGGGTTTCTGGCATTCTTACCCAAACCGCTCGTTCTTTTTGTATGCCGTCGCATGCAACGATGCGATCATCCTACCTTGCTCGTCCGTTACTGTCAAATGATACAACGCGATCCGCGCACTCGCGGATTCTTCTTTCGCTTCCGCTACCAGCCGCGCGCCCGGCGCGACTGCGTTCAGGAAATTGATGTTCATCTCGAGCGCGACTGCCGTCTGCCCCGACGCGTTACACGCCGCGCCGAACGCCGCGTCCGCGAGCGAAAAAATCGCGCCGCCGTGCAGCGAGCCGTGAAAGTTCAGCTGATCTTCGCGCACCCGCATCGCGCACTCGGCAAATCCCTCGCGCAACTCCACGAGTTCAATGCCGAGCGCGCGAGCAAACGCGTCTTGTTCGATATGGCGGCGAATTTGTTCAGAGACCATTGTTTCAAGAGTGATATTCTCTATTCAAGCACTTTACGGGGTAGTGACTTCAACCGTATTCCCACTGGCACCGTCGTCGTTGTTAGAAATGCGCGTCGGTTCTTTGCTCTCTATTTTGTTCCCTTGCAACACTGCCTTTATGCGATTGTTTTTCGCAGTCACCCCTGTTCCGCCTGCTAGCCAAATGCCCGTATTACTGTCTTTGATAACGTTGTTCGAGATGTTGAGATCTTCAATTCCGTTCCCGGAAGCAAGCCCGCGGCAACCCCAGCCACCCGTCATGTGGATACCAACACTCGATCTGCCCGTCTGCGCCAAGAGTGTGTTGCCTCTAACCGCCAGTCTTTGAATGCTATTGTCCAACGACCCGTATGTGCTATTGCATGTATTTGCAGCCCACGCGAGGAGCCCCGTTTCCTTATAGTCTTGAATGATATTGTCTCGAATGGTCATGTTCGTCAACTTATTGTTTACCACATTCCCACCAGTTTTGTCGCCAAATTCATTGCCTGAACTGAACTCGATACCATTTCGGACATCCTTGAATGTGTTCTCACCAATTTCAACATCGTCGACAAGGTTGTCATTGGTTTCCCTGCTGCCACTCTCGGAAACTACTCCAATGGTCATGCCAATGTCCGCCTGAGTAATAGTGTTGCGGATGATTTTTGCGCAACGGACCGAATTGTTTCGGTTTCCCATGTTGCTGGCTTCTATCAAGATTCCTCTGATGCCAATTCCTTCAAATGAGTTGCCCGAGACAATTGTATTTTGAATGACATTGGCGTCCGAGTATTGAACCGGACTTAGTCCCCGTATCGGCTCTGGGTGGCCGCTCCAATCAGTGGCAGTATCTCCGGCGAAGATCCCAACGGCAACGGCGCTACTGGAAATGCGATTGGCAACAACGGTTGTATTGACAATGCGGTTCCTCGATGCCCCCGCGAATGCTGCCATGAGGTAGATTGCGTTTTCTTTGACTCCCTTGACCACGTTTCCTGCGATGAGCGTATCCTCCCATCCAATATCGGAGGCTTCCTTGCCTACACCCGCTTGTTCAGTAGCGATGCCGAATCCTCCACTGCCAGAAATAACATTGCGCAGAATTCGGTTTCCGTAGAGCACGCGTTCACTGCAAGGTTGCTTGCCACAGGGTTTTAGAATGATGCCCGCCCACGCAAAATTCACAAAATTCAACGCGTTGATCACGTTATAACTTGATGCGATTGCAATTCCAGTGGTCGAAGGCGGATTCGCCGGTTGACCCAAGGAACCGTCAAGAGTGATGTCCGGTTCACCGTCACCATTGATGTCTCCATTGATGATCAACCAACCGCCCGTCAGCACCAAACCTTCCTTCCTGGACGAACCCACTTGAATGACTGAGCCCTTCAATTCAGACGCAAATTCAATCGTCTCCGCTTCGGGTGTGTTATTTGTGGCAGCAATTGCCTCACGCAACGATATGCCATCAGAACCCGGGTTGGCATTCAACGCATCTACACTTTTGACATCACCGTTCTGAGCATCCGAAGCGGTAGTGACTTTGACGACACGCCCAACGCGGAGATCTACCAATGGTATGTCGAGCGGTATTTTTGCTTTTGGATCCTGGCACGCGTTGGCAATCGCGGCTGGCGGCGGCAGCCGCGTGGCTGTTGGAGAGAGCGCCCGTGCAGGGCTTGGTGTAATCGTCGCGTTTGCTTCAGCCGGTGGCGTGGCGAGAAAGGACACCGACCGTTCACGATTGTTCTTGATCAGAAAATAATCGGCATACGTCGTAGCAGATGCACCAGAATATCGTCCTGCCCACAATTGTATGCCGAACCTCGCTGCCGGGTCACTCCACGCCTTGGCAGATGGGATCTGAGACCCCAACAATTCTCCATCAAGGTAAAAATAGATTTCGGGGGTTTTTGGATCCACCTCGATTCGGAAAGTATGCCATTCGTCATAAGCAACCGGCGCGCCAACAAAACCTTCCCGCGCATTTCCATCTTCCACTATGCACATGGCACGCGGCTGCCGGTTTTCATCCGCGGTGATTCCACAATTGGCTGCCCGCCAGGTTTCGCCACCCGCGACGAAAATCTTCATGTGCATCTGCACTGTCCCGCCGGTGTGATCAGACGCGATCATGAGTTTGGACTCGACGACTCCTAGTCTGTTCAACGGCACCGAATTGTACTGACTAGGAGAAACCACTGTTCCACCCCAAGCATCTTTTTTCCCGGCGGATCCACTCAGGCGCAATTTGCCATCCTTCTGAGTAGCGACTACCTGCGAATCGTTCCCGCCGACGTTCCACCGCGCGGTGTCTACTTTGCCGCCCAGGTCGCGCTCAAAGTCTTCGAAAAACGCGGCGGGTTGCGTTGGTGCGGCTGAAGGCGACGGCGTGGCTGGTGCAGTCGGTGGAACGCGAGTCCGTAATTCTGCATCCACCGTTGCCTTGACCGCCGCTTCCATCGTTGACTTGGCACCGAGGGTCGCTTGGACGCGCTGTTCGATTTCCTGCTCCGATGGAGATCCACACGCAGAGACAAGTACGATGAGAAAGGCTAGAAGCAATTTGGAGCTCTTCATCGCATTCCTCCATTGGCGCGAGAGCCGTCTGAGTATTTCCGCTTGGAGCGGCCCTTCGCATGTTGCTCCGTCTCCCCAACTCCCGAGCGAACCAATCTTCAGGCGGCTGTTCTTCCATCTAGAGAGCAGGTGATGAACACATCTCTCTCGCTGGCTTTGATCGTCTGCGCCGCGCTGTTGATCGCATTCAAACCGGAACCGCACGGGCGGTTGAGCGTTTGCCCAGCAACTAAGATGGGCAGTCCCGCCAACAGAGCTGCTATGCGCGCAACGTTGCGATTGTCTTCGCTGGCTTGAACTGATTATATTTTCATTCCCGCGAAAAGTCTACACCCGTTTGGGTAGGGAGGCGACATTGACAGTCTCGCGACAAATTTCTATAATCCGCGTCAATGCTCTCATCTTTGAAACAGTTTCCGTCTCACCTTTACGGCTTGCGCGATATTGGCGGACAGGACCGCATCTTGAGCGCGCAGCGCACCGGCTGGGTCGTGGACAGCGTCAATCTGCGCTCACAAGCCGGCACGGATTACACGACGCTCGCGCGCGCCGGCGTCGGCGTCATCGTTCAACTCAATCACGGCGACGAGGATGCCAGCGCGTTGCCGCCGCCGGACCGCGTTCCCGAATATGCCGTGCGCTGCGCGGCGTACACGCGCAATTCACCCGGCGCGCGCGTGTGGGTCATCGGCGGCGCGATGAACACCACCGCCGCGCGCGCTTCGCGCGAACCGCTGCCGCCCGCGCAATACGCCGATTGTTTGCGCCACTGCCGCTTGGCGATCAAATCGCTCGACGGACACGCCGGCGATCTCGTCGTCACCGGCGCGGTCACGCCGTTCAATGCAGACGCCGGCGATTGGGTCGAGTATTTTGCCGCGATGCTCGCCGCGCTCGCGGACGAACACGGCGCGCCGCGCGTCGACGGCATTGCGCTGGCCACCGGCACCCACGATTATCATCTCAATCAACTCACCAGCGACGACTATATGAGCGCGCCGTTTCAAACGCGGCACGCCAACTTTCGCGCCTATCGCGATTTTCTGAGCGCGGTGCCGGAATTATTTCGCGCGCTGCCGGTTTTTATTACTTCGGCGCAACCCTCGAACGGCTGGGGCACTGAAAATATCGGTTGGATTCAACGCGCCTACGCGGAAATCAACGAGTGGAACGCCGACCCCGCGCATCAGCCGATTCAAACGCTCGCGCTCACTTATTGGCGCGCGCGCAGCGAAAACGATCCACACGCGTTGCAAAACAAGCCAGCCGTGATCGACGATCTGCGTGCCGCGCTGCACGCCGATTATCGCGTGCGGTGGCATGAATTTGCACCAAGTCCCAAGTCCCAAGTCCCAGATCCCGTTTCAACAACGACACCCACCTCCCCGCTGACTCACCTCGCGGAACAGAAATCCAAATCGATCGAGTCCATCGAATCGTCTTCACTCATTCAGCCGACCGCACCACCCTTGCGCGCGCAATTTCTCGCGCACGATACGCCGGTCGCGCTGACGATCGGTCAAACGACCACCGTAAATCTGCGCGTAAAAAATATCGGCGCGGAGGCGTGGATGCTCAAGGGCGCGCCGCCAATTCACATTGCGTATCAGTGGTTCAATGCAGACGGTACGTTGCAACGCGACGCGCAAGACCGGCGCACCGCGTTGCCACACGATCTCGCGGCGAATGAAGAAATCGGATTGGGCGCGACGCTTGCTGCGCCGCGCACGCCCGGGGTTTATCGCGTGCAGTGGAATGTAATGGATGGCACGCGCGAATTGAACGCGGCGGGCGATCTGCCGTTTGGCGTGCCGGTGCGCGTCACCGATTTGCCGAGCGCGGTTGCCGGCTGGCGCGTCGAATCGAATTTGAATCCGGCGGATGCCGGGTTGGCATTGGATGGCGAGGCGAAAACATTTTGGGATGCCGGCAAACCGCAAGCGGCGGGGCAATGGTATCGCTTGAACTTGGGCGCGCCCCGCGTCGTGGACGGACTGCAATTTCTCAGCCCCAGCAAAGGATTTCCGGCGGCGTACTCGCTGCGCGTTTCGCCGGACGGTACGGAATGGATCGAGATTTCGCGCGTCGTCGGCAATTCATCAGATGTCCTCGCCGTGTTTGCGCCGCGCGTGATGCAATACGCGCAGATCGATCTGCTGGATGCCGCGCCAGCAAATTGGATGATCGCGGACATCCTCGCGCATCCGGCGGCGGAGTGGCACGCGCACGCGAGCCATAACGATACTGCCGCGATGCGCGCGCTCGATAATCGCGTCGAGACCGCGTGGTCGAGTGGTAAAAAGCAAACGCCGGGGATGTGGTTTCAGATGGATTTAGGGAGCGTGGAAAAAATCAGCGGAGTAATGCTGATCGCGCCGCCAGACGAATTTCCGCGCGGCATACGCGTATCGGTGTGGAATGCGAGAGCAAATCGCTGGCAGATTGCAGCGGAAAAGACCAACGCCGGTGCGGATGCGGAAATTATTTTTCCGGCGACGCCGACGCAATTCATCAACCTGCAACTCGTGCAAGGCGCAGAGCCGGCGTGGAGCATTCAGCACGTGCGCGTCTATCGCGAGATGGAAGAGTGGATGAGTGCGCGGGCGTCGTAGGGGCGAGGCATTTGCCTGATCAAGATTCTTCAAGTACCATGCAAACATCCAGCCAGCCCTAATCTCATCCGACCTATCCCTTGCAAATGCCTCGCCCCTACCCGAACGCGAATTTGAATTCCAAATTCAGGCTCTCCCGGCTTTGGCGGGAAAACCCTGCCACGAATTTCACAAATTACACGAAATGGCAGCGAATTTGTGAAATTCGTGTAATTCGTGGCAAAGATTCCCGTTCATTC